>NZ_JBWKZH010000033.1:0-66222 GCF_059424305.1 Hydrogenophaga sp. GW456-12-10-14-TSB4
CCCTCGCTGTGGCCCACGCTCAAAGGCATCGGCGCCTTTGCCGCGCCGTACTTCCAGTCCGAGGAAAAATGGCGCGCGCGCGGCCTGCTGCTGGCCGTGGTGCTGCTCAACCTCGGCACGGTCTACATGCTGGTGCAGATCAACGAGTGGTACCGCGTCTTCTACGACGCCCTGCAGGAAAAGAACCAGCCGGTGTTCTGGGAGCAGATCGTCAAGTTCTGCTGGCTGGCGCTGATCTACATCGTGCTCGCGGTCTACAAGTTCTACCTCACCCAGATCCTGCAGCTGCGCTGGCGCGTCTGGCTCACCGACCACTACATGAGCCGCTGGCTGGCCAACAAGGCCTTCTACCGCATGGAGCTGGCGCGCTTCACCGCCGACGAGCACGGCAACCCCGACAACCCGGACCAGCGCATCCAGGAAGACCTCAACCTCTTCACCAGCTACACCGTCTCGCTCTCCATGGGCATGTTCAATGCCCTCATCACCCTGGTGAGCTTCGTCGGCATCCTCTGGACGCTCAGCGGCTCCATCACCCTGCCGCTGCCCGGCTTCCTGGGCGGCGGGCAAGTGGAAATCATCGGCTACATGGTGTGGGCCGCCATCCTGTACTGCGCTGTGGGCAGCGCCATCGCGCACTGGATCGGGCGCCCCCAGGTGCGGCTGAACTTCCAGCAGCAGATGCTGGAAGCCAACTTCCGCCACCACATGGTGCGCGTGCGCGAGTACAGCGAATCCATCGCGCTCGACGGCGGTGAACAGGTGGAGCGCCGCCACCTGGATGTGCGCTTTCGCGACGTGATGGGCAACTACTTCGCCCTCATCCGCAACCAGAAACAGCTCACCTGGTTCAGCAGCTTCTTCTCGCAGGCCGCCATCATCTTTCCGCTGATCGTCGCCGCGCCGCGCTACTTCAGCGGCGCCATCCAGCTGGGCCAGCTGATGCAGATCAACTCTGCCTTCGGCCGCGTGCAGGACTCGCTGTCCTGGCTGGTCGACAACTACATGTCGCTGGCGGTCTGGAAGGCCACCACCGACCGCCTGATCGGCTTCGAGAAGAGCCTGCAGCACCAATCAGAAACGCGCGACAAGATGGCCCTCACCGAGTCGGCTGATGGCATCCGCGCACAGGACCTCACCGTGTCCCTGCCCGGCGGCAGCACGCTGCTGGCCGGTGTGGACCTGGACGTGAAGCCCGGCGACACCGTGCTGCTGCACGGCCCCTCGGGCAGCGGCAAGTCCAGCCTGTTCCGGGCCCTTGCCGGCATCTGGCCACACGCACTGGGCCGCGTGGGCTTGCCCAAGGACACCATGTTCATCCCGCAGCGGCCCTACTTCCCCGACGGCCGCCTGCGCGACGCCCTGGCCTACCCCGACCCGGCAGAGAACTACACCGACGAAGCCCTGCGCGACGCCCTGAACGAGGCCCTGCTGCCGGCACTGACCGACCAGCTCGACCGCGAGGACGCCTGGAGCCAGAAGCTCTCGGGCGGCGAACGCCAGCGCCTGGCGATCGCCCGCGTGATGCTCAAGAAGCCGGCCTGGGTGCTGGCCGACGAAGCCACCAGCGCGCTCGATGAAGAAGCCGAAGCCACGATCTACCAACGCCTGGTGGAGCGGGTGAAGCAGGCGCACGGCGCCATCGTGTCCATCGCCCACCGCTCCACCCTGGCCGCGCACCACCGGCAGCGCTGGGCGCTGCGGGCCAATGAGCAGGCCGCGGCGGGCGGGGCGCGCTACCGGCTGGAAGTGTCCTCGGACTGAGCGCCCGAGCCCCTGCGCGGGCTCAACGCTCGCGCAGGCTCTCGCTCGTGTGCTGCAGCAGCGGCGCCAGGAAATACTCGATCACCCGCCGCTGCCCGGTCTTCACCTCCACCGTCACCGCCATGCCAGGTGACAGGCTCACCTCGGTGCCATCCACCATCAGCGTGGTTTTATCCATGCGCACCCGGCTGGAGTAAATGAGCCCGCGCTTCTCGTCGTTGATCGCGTCGTGCGAGACCGACGACACCGCCGCGTCGATCGTGCCGTACTTGGTGTACTGGAACGTCTCGATCTTCACCTCGGCTTCCTGCCCGGCCTTCACGAAACCGATGTCCTTGTTCTCGAAGAAGGCTTCTACCTCCAACGGGTTGTCGCTGGGCACGATCACCATCAGCGGCTGAGCCTCCGTCACCACGCCGCCTTCGGTGTGCACCACGAGCTGCTGCACCGTGCCGTCCACCGGTGAGGTCAGGCGCATGAGGCGGCCGCGCGAATCCGCCTTCTTCCACTCCTGGCCCAACGCGTCCAGGCGCTGCTGCGCTTCGGTGCTGCTGTCCAGCGTGGCGCGGCGGGTTTCGGCCATCAAGGCTTGCCGTTGCCCCTGCACCTCGCGCAGCGTGGCCTCGATCTCGCGCAACCGGCTGCGCTGGTTGGCCAGATCGGCCTCCTGCTCGATGCGCTCCTGCTCCCGCTCCAGGTAACCGTGGCGCGACACGAAGTTCTGCGCCACCAGGTTCTTGAAGTCCTGCGCGCGCTGCTGGGCGATGGGCATGGTCTGCTCCAGCTTTTTCACCAGCTCCTGGGTGGAGCGCAGCTCGGCCTCTCGCCGCGCAGTGTCGGCCACGATGCGGCTCAAGCGCGCCGAATACTCCGCGTGCTGCCCGGCCAGCAGCCTTTGCGCTTCGAGGTAGCGCGCATCGTCCACCCCGGCAGGCCGGGCCAGCCGGGGTTCGCGACCCGACGCCAGCGCGTCCAGCAACGCCTTGCCCCGCGCCACCTGCAGCACCGCCACGGCCTGCTCACCCACGAGGCGGTCGGTGTCGGCCTGGGTGGTCGTGGCATCGAGCTCGATCAGAAGATCACCTGCCTTCACTCGCTGACCATCGGTGACATGGATGGCCTTCACCGACGCGGTGTCGAAAGACTGGATGGTCTTGGTGCGGTCGTTGGGCACGATCTTGCCTTGCGCGGTCGCCACCACGTCCATGCGGCCGAAGACCGCCCACAGCAGGGTCAGCACCATGAAGCCGATCAGCAGCCACATGGCCACACGGGGCGCGGGCGACACCGGCGTCTCCTGCAGCGACAGCGCGGCAGGCAGAAACTGCGCCTCGTGCGGCAGGCGCTCTACCGGTTCCAGCTCGGCCCGATGCCGCCAGGCGTGGCGGAACGCCGCACCGTAGCGCCGGAGCAGATCGCCCAGGGCTTGAAGTCGAACACCCATGGTCTACCCCTGTTGCAGCTTGTGCAGTGCCGCGTAAGCCCCGTCGGGGTTCTGCAGCAGTTGTGCGTGCGCACCCATCTCCACGATCTGGCCGCGCTCCATCACCACGATGCGGTTCGCGTCGCGCACGGCGCTCAGCCGGTGCGCCACGATGATCACCGTGCGCCCTTGTGCGATGGCTTTCATGTTGTTCTGGATGATGCGTTCGCTCTCGTAGTCCAGCGCGCTGGTGGCCTCGTCCAGGATCAGGATGCGCGGGTTGGAGATCAGCGCACGCGCGATCGCGATGCGCTGGCGCTGCCCACCCGACAGCGTGGAGCCGTGCTCGCCCACCAGCGTGTCGTACCCCTCGGGCAGCTCGGTGATGAAATCGTGCGCGCCCGCCAGGCGGGCCGCGGCCACCACCGCGCTCATCGGCGCCCCGGGGTCGGCCAGTGCGATGTTGTCGCGGATGCTGCGGGCGAACAGCACGTTCTCCTGCAGCACCACGCCCACCTGGCGGCGCAGCGAGCTGGCGTCCGCCAGCGCCAGGTCCAGGCCGTCCACCAGCACGCGGCCCCGCTCGGGCACATACAACCGCTGAATCAGTTTGGTCAGCGTGCTTTTGCCAGAACCCGAACGGCCCACCACCCCGACGACTTCACCCGGCGCGATATCGATGGAGAGGTTCTTCAGCGCCTCCGGCCCATCCGGCCGGTAGCGGAACACCACCTCGTCCAGCGTGATGCGCCCTGCCAGGGGTGGCAGCGCGCTCTTGGCGCCCGACACCTCGGTGCGGCTGTTGAGGATGTCACCCAGGCGCTGCACCGAGATGCCCGTCTGCTGGAAGTCCGTCCACAACTGCGCCAGGCGCATCACCGGCTGCGCCACCTGGCCCGCCAACATGTTGAAAGCGATCAACTGCCCCACGCTGAGCTTGCCTTCGATCACCAGCCGCGCACCGAAGTACAGCGTGGACACCGTCACCAGCTTGGAAATCAGCGTCACACCGCCATTGGCCACCGTCCCGATGGTCGCTGTGCGGAAGCTCGACGACACATACGCCGCCAGCTGGCTGTCCCAGCGCCGCGTCCACTGCGGCTCCACCGCCATGCTTTTCACGGTGTCGATGCCGCTGATGGTCTCCACCAGAAAAGCCTGGTTCTCCGCGCCCCGGTTGAACTTCTCGTTCAGGCGCGCGCGCAAGACCGGCGTGTACACCGCAGTGAGGATGGCGTAACACGGCAGCGAAATCACCACGATCAGCGTGAGCCAGCCGCTGTAGTACGCCATGACCGCGATGAACACCACCGAGAACAGCAAGTCCAGCACCACGGTGAGCGCGTTGCCGGTCAGAAACGAGCGCACGTTCTCCAGCTCGCGCACGCGGGCCACCGAGTCGCCCACGCGCCGCGCCTGAAAGTAGGCCAGGGGCAGGCCCAGCAGATGCCGAAACAGCCGGGCGCCCAGCTCCACGTCGATGCGGCTGGTGGTGTGCGCGAACACGTAACTGCGCAGCGCCGTGAGCGTCACCTCGAAGATGACCACCACGGCAAACCCGATGGCAATCACGTCCAGCGTGGTGTAGCCCCGGTGCACCAGCACCTTGTCCATCACCACCTGGAAGAACAGCGGGGTGATCAGGGCAAAGAGCTGCAACACGAAGCTGACCGCCAACACCTCCAGCAGCAGCTTGCGGTACTTCACCACCGCCGGGATGAACCAGGTGAAATCGAACCGCGCCATCTCGCCCGCGAGCGACGCCCGTGAGGTGAACAGGATCAACTCGCCACCCGGCCAACGCGCCTGCAGGTCTGCCAGGGAGAGCGCCTCCGGCCGCCCGACTCGGGGCGACTGGATCAACACCTTGTCAGCCTCGGCCCGGGCCAGAAGAAAGAACTCCGCGTGCCCCTGCTCATCGCGTCCGATGGCGATGGCCGGCAATGGCGTCTTGTCCAGGCGGTCGAGGCTCACCTTCACCCGCCTGGCCTGCAAGGCCAGCTTCCGGGCCGCCAGCAGAAGATCTTGCGTCTGCAACCCGGAAGCGCCAGAGGCCCCGCCGAACTCATGCGCCAGCTGGTCCGCATCGGCGGCCACGCCGTGCAGGCGGGCCATCATCACCAGGCAGGCGAGACCTGTGTCCAGAGTCGGTGTCTTGACGTGATCTTCTTTCGGGCGATCCAGCGCGCCGGGCTGCAAGGCACCCGGCGCTCCCAGGCTCATGTCGGTCATGTCCAGTTCGCCGCGATCACGGGACTCAGCGCCGTCTGCTGAGCCGGTGTGAGCGTGGTCTGCCCGGGCGGTGGAGGCGCAAACGCCGCCATCGCCGACACCAGCGCATCCACCTGACCGCTCAGCAGCGTCTTGTTGTCCGCCGTCTTGAACTGTTCCACCTTGTACTGATTGCCCGCGTACCAGTTGGTGATGGTCGCCTTGTCATCCGTGCCGATGATGCTCACTTCCAGGTTGTTGGCGACCTGGCGGAACCAGACTTGATCCTTACTCACCCCTGCCATGAATTGCAGGAGGTCGGTGTTTCCGGTGGTGCTGTCGGTGTCTTGAACGGTGTCAACCCCATCGCCACGGCCGAACCGGTAGACGTCATTCCCGGTCCCACCCATCAGCGTGTCGTTGCCCGCGCCCCCTTCCAGCACATCGTTGCCAGCACCACCCGTGAGCACATCGTTGCCTTCACCTCCGTACAGGCTGTCGGCCTTCGTGCCCCCCGTCAGGTTGTCCGCCCCGCCCAGCCCGTAGATCCGGTTGCTCACGTCGCTCAACCCCACGATGGTGTCTGCTGCAACCGTGCCCGTGGTGGTGAACCGTGCTTTCACATCGGCTTCGTTCCACACCACGCCATCGCTGAACTTGAACTGCTCGATCTTGTAGCCCGGGTAGGCGGAGTCGAAGTACTTGAACACTGTCAGCTCGTCGCCCGTGCCATATCTCAGCACCAAGTCGAGGCTGTCTGGCTTGCGCTCCAATGCGACCAGCTCCGTGGACTTCACGTCCAGGAACTCGACCACGTCCGTGTTGCTGGCATCGATGTCGTAGTCGGAGATGCGGTCCACGCCCGAGCCGATGCCAAAGCGGTAGGTGTCAGCCCCCACCCCTCCCGCCAGGTAGTCGTTGCCCAGACCGCCGTCCAGAACATCGTTGCCTTCAACACCGAAGATGGTGTCATTGCCAGCACCTCCGTACAGGCTATCGGCCTTGCTCCCACCCGTGATGGAGTCGGCCCCATCCCCTCCGTCGATGCGATCAGCTGCCGTCGCCATGCCAGCAATGGTGTCATTGCCCGCCGTGCCGGCCGTCACGAACCTCGCCCGCACATCCGCTTCGGTCCACACCACGCCATCGCTGAATTTGAACTGCTCGATCTTGAAGCCAGGGTTGGTGAGATGGAAGTAGTTCATCACCGTGAGCTCATCACCCGTACCGTACTTGATCACCAAGTCCACGGTTCCGAGCCTTCGCTCCAAGGCCACTAGGTCAGTGGACTTCACATCCAGGAACTCGATCACGTCCGTGTTGCTGGCATCAATGTCATAGTCGTAGATGCGATCTACACCCGAACCGACGGCAAATCGGTAGGTGTCGGCTCCCACCCCGCCCGCCAGGTAGTCGTTGCCCAGGCCACCGTCCAGAACATCGTTGCCTTCAACACCATAGATGGTGTCATTGCCAGCACCGCCGTACAGGCTGTCGGCCTTGCTTCCACCCGTGATGGAGTCGGCCCCATCCCCTCCGTCGATGCGATCTGCTGCCGTCGCCATGCCAGCAATGGTGTCGTTACCCGCCGTGCCGGCCGTCACGAACCTCGCCCGCACATCCGTCTCGTTCCACACCACACCATCGCTGAACTTGAACTGCTCGATCTTGAAGTTGGGGTTGGTGAGATGGAAGTAGTTCGCTACTATGAGCTCATCACCCGTACCGTACTTGATCACCAAGTCCACGGTTCCGAGCCTTCGCTCCAGAGTCACCAGGTCAGTGGACTTCACATCCAGGAACTCGATCACATCCGTGTTGGTGGAATCAAAGTCGTGGTCGTAGATGCGGTCCACACCCGATCCGACGGCAAAACGGTAGGTGTCAGCTCCCGCCTCACCCGACAGATAGTCGTTGCCTAGGCCGCCGTCCAGAAAATCGTTGCCCTCACCACCATAGATGGTGTCATTGCCAGCACCGCCGGACAGGGTGTCATCCTTGATATTGCCAGTGATCTGGTCTGCACCGTCACCCCCGTGGATTCGGTCGCCGATATCGCTCAGTCCCGTGATGGTGTCGTCACCCGCCGTGCCAACGGTCACGAACCGTGCTCTCACGTCCGCCTCGGCCCACATCACCCCGTCGCTGAACCTGAACTGTTCAATCTTGAAGCGGGCATCATTGGCAAGGAAATAGTTCACCACGGTCAGCTGATCGCCCGCGCCGTACTTGAGCACGAGGTCAACGCTGCCCATCTTGCGCTCCAGCACCACCAGATCCGTGGACTTGACATCGAGGAACTCCACCGCGTCGATGGCGGTGGTGTCGAAGTCGACGTCAAAAATGCGGTCTGCGCCATCCCCTTTGGACAAGTAGTAGACATCAGCGCCCGCCCCTCCTGTCAGCGTGTCGTTGCCGGTGCCTCCATACAGGCTGTCGGCCTTTGTGCTGCCCGTCATGCTGTTGTTCAGTGCATTTCCCAGCAGCAGGTAGCCGGTCTGCGGCGCATCGGCCACGCTGATCGTCGTGGCATCAGCCCCCGCCCAGACAATGCGCTCCTGAGCCAGAAGGGCACTGATGGCAGGTGTGATGCTCAAGGTGGACAACACGTCCACCAGTTTCTCTTCGGGCGACCAGCCCACGCTTCGAAGCGAGTCGGCAAGGTAGCGCCGCAACTCCAGCAAATCGTGCAGGCCGTTCACGGCATCGGCCGCCACACCGGCCTGCATCAATGCATCGATGCCAGTCGTGTCGAACCCGATGCCGTTCTCGTCAATGATGAGCTCGATGGCATCCAGGTACGGCTTCAACCGGGTCTGCACCACCAGCGCTGCGTACACGCTCTCCTTCAAGGCATCGTATGCCTGCTGCAGCAAAGCCACCTGATCCGCCGGCGGCGTGATCGTGTAGGTGGTGACGCCGTTGGCCGTCGTCGCACGCTCCCCCGCCGGCATCGCGCCACCCACCGGGTTGTAGAAGCGGCTGCCATTGAACGCCTCCAGCACCGCGATCATGTTGCGGTACTCATTGGCCGTCATGCCCGCTGGCGGGTTCACCGTCACCGTCCCGCCCAGCGTGTCTTCCAGGCTGCTCCAGTAGCTCGACGTCTGCGCCCACTCGGTGATCAGGTTGTCCAGCAAGGCCCGCTGCGCATCCCTCGTCGTGGCCGCTGCAAAGCCGTTGACCGCCGCCTCCAGCTCATCGGCGGCCGTGCCCGTCAGGCTCATCGCCGCCCTCAGGTTCCTCACCATCCCCGAGCCGTTCATCTGCGGCAGCGCCTGCGCCGTCTCCGTGATCGTCACCGGGCTGCCCGCTTCGTCCACCACCTCCGGTGGGATCTCCGAGAAGAAGGCATTGGCCTCCAGGTCGATCGCGCCCACCGTGCGGGTCACGCCCCCTTGGGTGAAGGTGGTGCTGAGCGCCACGCGGTTGTTGTTGATGGTCTGCCCGGCCTGTGGGCCGGTGCTGGTGCCGTTCAGGCCAATGCGGGTGATGTTCAACCCGGCCAGCGTGCTCAGCTCGTTGCTCTGGCTGATGCCGTCCTGGTTGAGGTCGCGCCAGACTTGCAGCTGGCCCCAGGCAGTGTCTGCGCTGGTGATCTGGCCATCGCCGTTGGAATCGAGATCGGCCAGGGCGTCAAAGCCCTGAGTGGCGAGCTGACCGCTGCTCTTCACAGTGTCCACGCCGAAGAGTTCGCGACCGCTGTCGATCGAGCCGTTGCCGTTCAGATCGCGCACCAGCAAGCCATCGTCTGCACCCGCCCAGCCCGTGCCGGTCTTGATGCCGTCCGCGTTGTGGTCGAAGAGGACGTTGCCGCTGGCGGCCGTCAACTCCAGGCCGTCTCCGTCAAGGTCCAGCACCAGCGGGTCTCGGCGGACAACGAAATTGCGGGCATTTGAAAAGCGCGTATTCAATTCAATGGGAATGGCGTAGTCAAAGAGACTGTCCCAAAAAAGCTCGCCACCTTCCCCAGGGATGCCGAGCGCAGGCGCGATTCCCGCCTGCCACAAATACTTCGCCCCCATGGAGGCAGCAAGACCAACACCCGCTGCTAGCCACCAAGGCGCGGTAGAAGCGATGGCAAGGCCGATTAGAACGCCACTTAAAGCGCCTATCGCAGTAGAGCCAACATCGTAGGCTGTGACACTGCTATCAGATATTTCCACAAGCACTTCGGCTACAGCGATAAGGCTCCCCAAGTTTTTCGCCATAACTTCAAGATTTCGCGAAGCATCGTTCGCCACAGCTTGGAAATCGCGTGCCCAGTCAATGTCATCAAGAGCTTGCGTAACTGTGCCAATTCGTGCAAGCAACATTTGGTTGCCCACTTGTTGTTGCGCCACAGTGAGCTCAGTTCGTAGAGCGGTCGTCACCTTGCCCCAAGCAAGTGCCATCTGATGAGTAGAAACGGCAAGCGCTCTCTGCTCTTGAACCATTATCTTTGCAGCCACAACCAACTCATCTATTGCATCTACGGCCGATTTTAGATAAGGACGGGTTCGCTCTGCAACACCACCAACGGCCTCCCACGCACCAACCTCATTCCATTGCTTCGTCATTTCGCACCTTTATTGAAAAAATGATCAATCAAAACAATTAAATTGCAATAAACCCAAGAGAGACACCATGCAGGAATTGCACCGGCAACAAGCCATCCTCCCAATGCTAACGCTGCTCTCGAGGAGTTCACCGGAAGAAGATTAAAGTCATAGCCTGGGTTTAAGAAAAGTATAAAAACTGCCAAGAGGGCAACAAGGGGAATTAAAAACAATCTACCAATTAGATCACCTGTTGATCGGATATTCCAAAGTCGTTCGAACCACGGTTCGCTGCTTTTCGTACGCAGTTCTCTCAAGGAGTAGATAAAGTGCATAGGGAACAACGAAAAAGCCAACGCCATATATAGTGCCGTTGCAGCAGGAAACTCAGATCTTGAAGAGTAAGTCGCAACCGGGGGGAAAATTGTCGCCAATATTTGAATAAACGACTGCTGCAAGGGAAAAGTATTTTGATTACTTGCAGGCAAATACCAAGCGACAGCAGCGAGACCGCAGAGTGCGAAGGCCATCACGGGTTTATTGACAAAATAGGGAAGCGTGATTTTCATTTTTACCGACTTGCCTTAGTTATTTGATCTTTGCAAATAGCACGAATCGTTTGCCGCTACCATTTTGTAGAACCGGCTGCCGTTGAACGCCTCCAGCACGGCGATCATGTTGCGGTACTCACTGGCCGTCATGCCCGCTGGCGGGTTCACCGTCACCGTGCCGCCCAGCGTGCTCTCCAGGCTGCTCCAGTAGCTCGATGTCTGCGCCCACTCGGTAATCAGGTTGTCCAGTAAGGCCCGCTGCGCATCCCGCGTCGTGGCCGCTGCAAAGCCGTTGACCGCCGCCTCCAGCTCATCGGCGGCAGTGCCCGTCAGGCTCATCGCCGCCCTCAGGTTCCTCACCATCCCCGAGCCGTTCATCTGCGGCAGCGCCTGCGCCGTCTCCGTGATCGTCACCGGGCTGCCCGCCTCGTCCACCACCTCCGGTGGGATCTCCGAGAAGAAGCCATTGGCCTCCAGGTCGATCGCGCCCACCGTGCGGGTCACGCCCCCTTGGGTGAAGGTGGTGCTGAGCGCCACGCGGTTGTTGTTGATGGTCTGCCCGGCCTGTGGGCCGGTGCTGGTGCCGTTCAGGCCAATGCGGGTGATGTTCAACCCGGCCAGCGTGCTCAGCTCGTTGCTCTGGCTGATGCCGTCCTGGTTGAGGTCGCGCCAGACTTGCAGCTGGCCCCAGGCAGTGTCTGCGCTGGTGATCTGGCCATCGCCGTTGGAATCGAGATCGGCCAGGGCGTCAAAGCCCTGGGTGGCGAGTTGGCCGTTGCTCTTGACGGTGTCCACGCCGAAGAGCTCGCGACCGCTGTCGATCGAGCCGTTGCCGTTCAGATCGCGCACCAGCAAGCCGTCATCCGCCTTCGCCCAGCCTGTGCCGGTCTTGATGCCGTCCGCGTTGTGGTCGAAGAGGACGTTGCCAGAAGCCGCAAGCAGTTCCAGGCCGTCTCCGTCAAGGTCCAGCACCAAGGGGTCTCGGCGGGGGACGTGGTCGCGGGCGGAGTTGAAAAATGTATTGATAGCTATATCAAATAAACGATTCCAACCATCAAAGATAGTTGGACCGTATTTGCCGCCAACGTACGCGCCAGCGAAGGCGACACCAAAAACCAGCGCAGTTGCGACCCCCGCAGGAACTGCAACTATAGAAGCTAATGCAGCGATGCCGGCTGCAGCTATTGCAACCCCGGCATGTCCAAACGCGGCACCCGCACCCAGTCCCGCAGCGGTACCGCCAAATTTGACCCAATCACCATTTTCAATAGCACCATACAGATCACGAACATATTGATATCCATCTAGCGCAGGTCCTGTAACTCTTGCAGCGACACCTACCATTGCTTGTCGCGCAGCAATCGCTGCTGTCGCACCGGCAGCCTCAAGTGCAGCGGTCCCTCCTGCGCGAGTGGCATCAATGTATAAATTGATCCTCTGAGCGGACTCAATGAGGGCTGAACGTTCAAGAGGTGTTCCAACACCTTCGGCCAAATTCATTATCTTCTGTGACAATTCGGCTGCACGACCAAGCAAGTGATCGCCTAATTGAGCATACTGAAGTGAGGTTGCCTGAGTTCCATTTACCAGCCACGCTGAGCCACTATCGATTCCGGCGACCAGCGCTGCAAAAACGACCGCAGCTTCTTGCTGCAATTTGTTTGATATCTCGGCAAACGATGGATTTTCTGTAGTCATTTATACGCCCTTAAATTTTGAGAAAAAATAATTGAAGATGAAGAGCCACATCACCATTTGGGCGATGAAAAACAAACAACTCCAAATCGCCAAGCCAGCTCTTGCGTGCTTAACCCAATTTTGAACAAATTGAACCGATGGCAGATCCACGTTTCCCAATGGGAAAAAAGGCATCAAAACCACAAGAACTGCCACCAGAAACAAAAAACCACCTGACACTCCAATATTTGGCGGTAAATACAAAACAATTGAATGTGCGCTTTTTGTCAATGAAAACGCCAAAACCATCCCACCGAACACAGCAAGAACCAGCATTGCAAAATAGGTTACTCGCAGCGCTGATGGGTGATTACTACCTTCACTCATTAGAGCAGCATCAATAACAATATTGGCACTCCACCCATCCATCATTGCAAGCACCTTCGAGCTTTCACTTACATCGGAAGGCAGAAAAAAACTTAACCCACACAAAGTTAGCAATGAGCTTGAAACATATCCCAAAATGCACCACTTCAATCTTGCGCTCAATTAATCACCTCGGAATTTAACTACCCAACAACCAATTGCCTTGCAGCCGACCGCTGCCGACGCGCGAATGACGTCAGCGCAGGCATGCGAAAAGGCCGATTTGGAAAGGGATTGCGAGGGCCTGTATCGCCCTCAGCGCCATGCAGGCGTGGCGAGCCAGCAGTTGATCTGCTACAAGGCTCGTGCCTTTTTGGCCGTGGCTCGGCACAAGGCTGTCTAAAAGCATGTTCCCTCCCTGGGATTTTTTGTTCGAGCGATTGGAGCCTGGAATTCTGGCGCCGCGTTACAGAGGTTACCCGGGTTCCAATGTCTGCTCTCATTTTTTTGTTGGCGAGCGACCCATCGACACATGGTGACCGCGGACAATCCCTGTTCTTCTGCAAGTCTTTCGTATGACTTTTACGGCGATGCGCGTTCTTTTCATTCATCAGAACTTCCCCGGCCAGTTTCGCCATCTCGCACCGGCGATGGCCCGCCTCGGGCATGAGGTGGTGGCGATGGTCATTCAGCCCGGCAAGAAAGCCCTGGCATGGAACGGCGTCCGCGTTGTGCCCTATCAGGTGTCCCGCAAAAACACCCCCGGGTTGCACCCCTGGCTGGTGGACATGGAAACCAAAACGCTTCGGGCCGAGGCCTGCTGGCAGGTCGCCCAGGCCCTGAAAACCCAAGGTTTCGCGCCCAACGTGATCGTCGCCCACCCGGGCTGGGGCGAACCGCTGTTTCTCAAGCAGGTATGGCCGGAAGCCAAACTGGTTCTCTACGCCGAGATGTTCTATCAAGCCGTTGGAGCGGACATGGGGTTTGACGCCGAGTTCGCGGCGTCCAATGCCGCTGCGGATGCGTGCCGCATGCAGATGAAGAATCTCAACAACCTCGCCCATCTGGATCAGGCGGACGCCGCGATCAGCCCGACGCAATGGCAAGCCGATACGTTTCCGGCCCACTGGCGCCAGCGCATCCATGTGATCCACGACGGGATCGACACCGACGCATTGCAACCCCGGTCAGATGTTCAATTCAAGCTGCCTGATGGCAACCCATTGACGCGAAAGGACGAGGTGGTCACCTATGTGGCGCGGCATCTGGAGCCCTATCGCGGGTTCCACATGTTCATGCGCGCATTGCCCGATCTGCTTCGCCAACGGCCCCATGCGCGCATCGTGATCGTTGGCGAAGAGGGGAATGGCTATGGAGCGGCGGCACCCCAAGGAACCAGCTGGCGCCAGGTTTTCACCGACGAGGTGCGCGGGCGGATTCCCGATGCGGATTGGGCCCGGGTGCAATTCGTCGGCCGGCTGAGCCGCCCCGATTTCACGAGCCTGCTGCAGTTGTCCCGGGTGCACGTGTACCTGAGCTACCCCTTCGTGTTGAGCTGGAGCCTGCTCGAAGCAATGAGCGTGGGCTGCTGCATCGTGGCGAGCGACACGGCGCCGGTGCGCGAGGCCATCACCTGCGGGGAACACGGCCGGCTGATTGGCTTCTTCGACCAGGCCGGTTTGGTGGAGCGCATCGTCGGCCTGCTGGACGACCCGACGCAAAGAGACCGGCTGGGAGCGCAGGCACGCCAGCGCGCCATCGAGCGCTACGACCTGCAGAAGGTCTGCCTGCCTGAGCAACTGCGCTGGATCGACCTTCAGGCCACCGGCGCCGCGTAGTTCGCCCACCCCTTCGCCCGCAACTCGCAGGCCGGGCACCCGCCGCACCCGTAGCCCCAGGGCTGGCGGTGTTCGCGGTCGCCGAGGTAGCAGGTGTGGGTGTGCTCCACGATCAGGTTCACCAGCGCGTTGCCACCGCCCACCAGCAGCGCGTTTTCGCCCAGCTCGTGCGCCAGGCGCCAGGTGGCGGCCTTGTCGATCCACATCAACGGGGTGTCGATCAGGAAGCGGTGGTCCATGCCGAGCGACAGGGCGACCTGCAGCGCTTTCATGGTGTCGTCGCGGCAGTCGGGGTAGCCCGAGAAGTCGGTTTCGCACACACCGGTGACGATGACCTGGATGCCGCGCCGGTAGGCCAGGGCCGCGGCCAGCGTGAGGAACAGCAGGTTGCGCCCGGGCACGAAGGTGTTGGGCAGGCCGTTTTCTTCCATGCGGAAGGCCATGTCGCGCGTGAGCGAGGTTTCGCTGACCTTGCCAAGCACACCGAGGTCGAGCACGTGGTCTTCACCCAGCCGCTGCGACCACGCGGGAAAGCGCTGGCGCAGTTCGCGCAGCACGTTCAGGCGGGCGGTCATCTCCACGCTGTGGCGCTGCCCGTAGTCGAAGCCGATGGTTTCCACGCGCGGGTAGCGCGACAGGGCGTGCGCCAGGCAGGTGGTGGAGTCTTGCCCACCGGAGAACAGCACGAGCGCGCTGGTGTGGTGGGGGGTGGAGGCGGGTGGCGCGGAGGTCATGATGGCCTCCATCGTAGCGCGCCGCCAGATCCCTTCAGGTCAACCGCTCGGACCTCGGGCTGGTGTGGTCCCGGCTGGTCGCCAGCATGCGGATGAGCGCGCGGTTGGCGTGTTCCAGGCTGATGTCGTGCCGCTGGCACACCGCCGGCAGGCGGTGCAGCTGGCCGGGCTCGCCCAGGGCGCGCGCGACGTCGAGCAGCGGGTGGTAGGGGCCGTCGTGGCGCAGCACGGCGTCGAACACCCGGCCCGACAGCGGCAGGCGGTTGAGCAGTTCGCCCAGCGGCTGGTGCAGCAGGCGGTCGAGCTGCGAGAGCAGCGCGGTAGTGTAGACCTCGCCGCGCAGGTTGTCTTCGGAGCCGGTGGCCAGCAGGTGCTGGGCCAGGCGCGAGCGCATCACCATGGCGTAGCGCACGGGGTGCAGGTCGCGGTCGGGTTCGCTGTGGGGCAGTTGCTCGGCCAGCCAGCGGCCCAGCTCGCGAAAGCCCAGCATCATGAGGGCGTGCCGCAAGGAGCCGATTTCGTGGCGGCCGCCGAAGGCGGCGGAGTTGACCAGCAACAGGATGCGGTAGACCAGCACGGGGTCCTGCCGCACCAGGCGTTCGAGGTGTTCGATGGAGCAGTCTTCGTCGCCGATGGCCATGAGGATCTGCTTGACCACCGTGCCGTCGTAGTTCAGCGGCTGATGGCGGTGGGCGTGCAGCACGTCGCCTTCGGGCCAGCCGAGCACGCCCCAGGCGCCGGCGTCGTCCAGGCATTGGCGCGCCAGGGTTTGCGTGGCAACGCCCTCGACGAGCTGGCCGATCAGCCCGGCGGGCACGGATTCGGCACCCAGCCGCAGCAGGTTGCGCGCATCGGCCGGGGCCACGGCCTGGCCGCGCACGGCGGCCATCTCGGTGCGGCGCAGCAGCCGGTGCCCGCGCCGCGCCCCGGCGGTGAGGCGGGCCAGGGTCTCGGTTTGCTCGAACAGGGCGGCCGGCACTTCCAGCCAGGTGTTGTGCACGGGCTCGCAAGCCAGTGCCTGTTGCAGCAGGCGCGGGCTGTCCACGCTGAGGATGAGCACCGGGGCGTTGGCGGGCCAATCGTCGCCCAGGGCCTGCATGAGGTGGGCTGCGTCCACGGATTCCGGGTGCACGGCGCGCACGCCCAGGCGCACGGCGGCAAGTTCGCGGGCGCGGTTCCACACGGGCTCGTAGCCCAGTGCGATGCTGTCGAGCACGGTGTGACTGATGATCATGAGGAGAGAGCCCGGGTCAATTGATCACCTGGAAGAGCGACAGGCGCTGCACCTGTGCGTAGGTCTTGATGGCGGCTTCCAGGCCGAGCTGCTGGGTCTGCAGGTCGGACAGGCCCTTGATCGGGTCCAGCTCGACCAGCCGGGCGTTTTCGGTTTTGAGCGCGATGGAGCCGTCTTCCATCTGGGTGTTGAGCGAGTCGGCGCGGTTGAGCCATTCACCGGCGCGGCCGCGGGCGGCGAGCACGCGGTCGTGCCCGGCATCGACCTCGGTCAGGGCGCGCGCCATCGCCTGGGCGTGGTACGCGCTCTCGTTGGGGCCGTTGTAGCGCAGCGCGTCCACCGCGCTCTGCACGACGGAGAAGATGTCGGTGGTGTCGGTCACGGGCCGCAGTTCCACGCGGTCGCCCGCCTTGGGGGTGCCGCGCATTTCCAGCGACACACCGTCGAATTCGATGCTCTTGTTGGCCACGTAGGGCTGGCCGATGTGGCCGGGCACCGGCGTGCCGGTGGTGGTGTTGGTCACGGTGTACTGCATCACGCCGCCGACTTCGGCGAAGGTGATGTCGTAGTCGTCGCCGGTGAACGCGGTGGCGTCGGTGACGTTGCCCACGGTGGTGCTCACGTTGCCGGTGTTGCCAGCGGGCACGCCGAGCGTGAACGTGCCGTTGCCCTGGGGCACGCGCATCCAGATGGCGTCGCCGTCGAGCGCCTGGGGCAGCGAGGTGTTGCCGGCGGCGGCCTGGCCGCGCTGGCCACCGAACTGCACGCCGGCGCCCGTCGGGCCGTAGGCGTCCACGAAGGGCGTGGACGAACCGCCCAGGCCGCCGTAGAGCGTGCGGCCGGCGTTGTCCTTGCGGTTGGCCACGGCGATCAGCTGCTCGCGCAGGCCTTCGAGCTGTTTGGCCACGTCTTCGCGCTCGGCATCGGTGAAGGTGGCGTTGCCAGCGGTCACGAGCAGGTCGCGCACGCGCTGGATCAGGTCGCCCGATTCCTTCAGGCCGGACTCGGCCTGCTGCAGGCTGGCGCGCGAGGCTTCCAGCGCGCGCATGTCGGCGGTGGTGCGCGCCAGGCGGTTGGCGGCGGTCTCGGCCAGGGTGGCGGCCACCGGGTCGTCGCTGGCCTTCTGCACGCGCAGGCCGGTGGACACGCGCTCCTGCTGCGCGGCCAGTTCGGCCTGGCGGCGGGTCAGGATGGCGATGGTGTTGTCGTAGGTGTGGGCAGTGGCGATGCGCATGTCAATTCCTCAATCTTGCGAACGAGCCTCCAGGGGCATCAAGGGTCCGGCTTCGCCGGCCCAAGATGCCGTCTCCCCTCCAAACGCCGAAGGCGCGCCAGAGAGGGGGGAAGCCGCGCAGCGGCGCAGGGGGGTATTCATATCTAGCGACCCACGGTCTGCAGCAGGCTGTCGAAGGTGCTCTGGGCGATCTGCAGGAACTTGGCCGAGGCCTGGTAGGCCTGCTGGTACTGCAGCAGGCGCGCGGCCTCTTCGTCCAGGTTGACGCCAGCCACGTTGGCGCGCGCGGTCTCGGCGGTGTTGGCGATGTTGGCCGAGAAATCGGCGGCGAACTTGGCGCCCTGCACGCGCGTGCCGATGTCGGCGAACAGGCTGACGTAGCCGTCGGACAGCGGCACGCCGCCGTAGGTGGGCAGGTCGCGCAAGGCCAGCATGCCGGTGCTGTTGCCCGCGTTCTGAGAGATGCCACCCGCCGGCGCGGCGCCGATGCTGAAGGTGTCGCCCGCGCCGGGGCTGCCGCGCATCGTGAGGCTCCAGCCGTTGAGGGTGATGGCCTCGCCCGGCTTGAAGTTGTAGCTCGGTGGCGGGCCGGGGTTGTCGGGCGCGGGGTTGCCCGGGCCCAGGCCGGTGGCGGTGAAGCTGCCGTCGGCCAGGAAGGTGATGGTGACCGGGTCGGTGAGGTTGGCCGAGGCCGACGAGGCGTACAGGCTCTCCACGCTCAGGCCGCCGGAATTGCCGGTGCCGGGCGTGACCATGACCGGGCTGGCGGCGGCCAGCTTGTCGGGCGAGCCGATGGCCACCTGCAGGTCGCGCGCGGCGGCGGCGTAGGGGCGCACCAGGAAACGGTCGCCCGGCGCGCCGGCGCCGTTGTCGAGGTTGAAGGTCAGGCCGTCGACCACCGCAGGCAACGAGGTCACGGGCGTGGAAGTGCCGTCGGACAGGCGCACCACGCTCATGCCGGTGGCCTCGAAGCGCAGTTCGTAGTCGGGGGCGACGAGCGCGGTCGGGTCGGCCACGCTGGCGCTGACCTCGGCGCTGCCGGTGTTGCCCGGCCGGGCCAGGCCCACGGCCGCGGCCGGCGTGTTGAAGAAGTTCTGGCCCGGATTGCCCTGCAGGTCCACGCCCAGCTTGTGCTGGTTGTTCACGGTGGTGGCGGTGGCCAGGGCCATGCGGCCCAGCAGGTTCTGCGTGTCGACCAGGTCCTGGTTCATGAAGCGCATCAGGCCGGCAAGTTCGCCGCCGCCCAGGTTGGCATCCGGGATCGGGGTGCTCACGCCGCCCTGCACGAACGAGAGCGCGACGCGCGCGCTGTCGGTGCTGTCCTGCCCGGCGGCCAGGGCGTTGGCCTGCGAACCCAGCACCAGCGGCTGGCTGCCGGCGATGAACACGCTCACGGCGCCGCTGTCCGAGGGCACGTTGGTGGTCTGGACGTACTTGTTGAGGTCGCTCAGGATCCTGTCGCGCTGGTCGAGCAGGTCGTTGGGCGTGTGGCCGTTGCCCTGGCTTTCGGTGATGCGCTCGTTGACCTTGGCCAGGTCTTTCGCCAGGCCGTTGATGATGTTGACCGCGCCGCCCACCTGCTGTTTGGTGGTGTTCTGCAGCGAGTCGATCTGCGCGGCGGTGTTGCGCAGGCGCGAGGCGAGTTCCTCGCCCTTGGCGATGACCACCACACGCGCGGTGAGGTTGCCGGGCGAGGACGAGACGTCGGTCCAGGCGTTGAGCATCTCGTTGAGCGCGGTGCCCAGGCCAGCCGAACCGGTGGGGAAGGCGCTTTCGAGCTGCTGCAGGCGGGCGTAGCGCAGGGCGTCGGCGGCGGCCACCGAGCCGGCCTTCTGCGCCTCGCGCGTCAGGTACTGGTTGTGCGAGCGCTCGACGGTGGCGATCTCCACGCCCATGCCGAAATAGCCGTTGCCCATCTGCTGGTAGCCGGACGTCTGCTGGATGACGTTCTGGCGCGAGTAGCCGGGCGTGTTGACGTTGGCGATGTTGTTGCCGATGACCTGCAGGGCGGCCAGGTTGGCATTGAGCGCGCGGGCACCGATGTTGAGGGAAGGCATGGCGGGGTCTCGGTCAGCCCTGGGCGCGCTGGAGCGTCAGGGTGGTGTTGATCGCGCGGCTGAGCTTGGCGGCGTACTGGGGGTCGGTGGCGTAACCGGCTTTCTGCAGGCCGCTGGCGAAGCCTTGCACGGAATGCAGCTGGTCCATCACGCCTTCGTAGCGCGGGCTGTTGCCGATGAGGCGGGCGTAGTCGCGGAACGAGTCGGCGTAGGAGTCGTAGGCGCGGAACTTGGCGGTCACTTTGCGCGGCTCGCCGTTGACGTATTCGGTGGTCGTGATCTCGGCGACCTTGCCCTTCCAGCTGTCGGTGGCCTTGATGCCGAACAGGTTGTGCGACGGCGAGCCGTCGGCATTCTTGATCTCGCTGCGGCCCCAGCCGGTCTCGTGGCCGGCCTGGCCGATCATGAAGCTGGCGGGAATGCCGGACTCGCGCGCCACGGTGGCCGCGGCCTCGCTGTGCTGTTCGACAAAACCCGATTGGCGCGGGCCCGCGTTCGCGCGGCCCACGGTGCTGGTGTCGCCGGTGGCGGCCAGTGGGCCACCGCCCTTGGCGGCATCGGTGTTCGACATCTGGCGGCCGAGCTGGCGCTCGATCGCTTCGGACAGGCCGCCGGGCAGGCCCGAGAGCTGCACCGAGAACTGCTGGTCGAGCAGGTCCATGCCCAGGTTGCTGCCTTCGCCGTCCATCAGGCCCGACTTCTGCGTGGCTTCGCGCATGCTCTTGATGAGCTCGCGCATGAAGAGCGACTCGAACTGCTTGGCCGCTTCTTTCAGCGCGGCCTTGTCGTCGCCCTTGCCCGAGCCGTAGCGCAGCGCGTTGAGCGCTGTCGGGTCGGCGGCCAGACCGCTGGGCGTGAGGGCACGGGTGTTCATGCTCAGATGACTTCGAGTTCCGCGTTCATCGCGCCGGAGGCCTTGATCGCCTGGAGGATGGCCAGCAGGTCCTGCGGCGTGGCACCCAGCGAGTTCAGGGCGCGCACCACGTCGGCCAGTTGCGGCGCGGTGTCGATCTTGACGAGCGAGCCCTTGTCCTGGCGGATCTGGATGTCGGCCTTCTCGGTGACCACGGTCTGCCCGCCCACCGACAGCGGGTTGGGCTGGCTGATCACCGGCGTGGAGCTGATGCTCACCGAGAGGTTGCCGTGCGAGACGGCGCAGGCGCCGAGCGTGACGGCCTGGTTCATGACGATGGAGCCGGTGCGCGAGTTGATGATCACGCGCGCGGTGGGGATGGTGGCGTCCAGGCGGATGTCTTCCACCCTGGCCAGGAAGCTCACGCGCTGGCTGGGGTCGGCCGGCGCGCGCAGGCGCACCACGCGGCCGTCCACGGCACTCGCCACGCCCGCGCCCATGGTGCGGTTGATGGCGTCGGTCACGCGGCTGGCGGTCTGGAAGTCGTTCGAGTTCAGGCCCAGGTCGATAGTGTCGCCCAGCGCGAAGGGCGTGGCCACCGCGCGCTCGACCTGTGCGCCGCCGGGCACGCGCCCTGCGCTCAGGTGGTTGACCTGCACCTTGCTGCCGCCGGCCGATGCACCCGCACCGCCGACCAGCAGGTTGCCTTGCGCGAGCGCGTAGATCTCACCGTCGGCGCCCTTGAGCGGCGTGGTGATGAGGGTGCCGCCGCGCAGCGATTTGGCGTTGCCGATCGAGGACACGGTCACGTCGATGGCCTGGCCGGGCTGGGCAAAGGCGGGCAGCTGCGCGGTGACCATCACGGCCGCCACGTTCTTCAGCTGCATGTTGGTGCCGGGTGGCAGGGAGAGGCCGAGCTGCTGCAGGTAGTTGTTCAGGCTCTGCGTGGTGTATGGCATCTGCGTGGTCTGGTCGCCGGTGCCATCGAGCCCGACCACCAGGCCGTAGCCGGTCAGCTGGTTGCTGCGCACGCCCTGCACGGCCGCGATTTCCTTGATGCGGATGGACTGGGCGGCCACCGGCAGGCAAGCCAGCACGCCGCACAAGAGCATCAAGTTTCGAAAAAGCCGGTCGATAGTCATGTCATGGTCCCCACGGAGCCGCAGCGATGCGGTGAGCCATCATGCAACGGCATCAGAAGGGGAGAACGGTCAAAAAGAACCGTGCCAACCAGCCAATTGAAAGCGCTTCGCCCTGCTGGCCGCGACCCCGCGATTCGATGCGCACGTTGGCGACCTGGGTCGAGGCCACCACGTTGCCGGGGCGGATCTGTTTCGGGTCCACCGTGCCGGAGAAGCGCAGCACGTCCACGTTCTGGTTCACACCGATCTGTTTCTCGCCCACCACCAGCAGGTGGCCGTTGGGCAGCACGTCCTGCACCGTGGTGGTGATGGAGCCGGTGAAGGTGTTGGCGTTTTCGGTCTCGCCGTTGCCGGCGAACTTGTTGGACGAATTCGCGCCCACGTCGAGCTTGCCCAGCAGGGAGCTGGTGGGGCTGATGAAGGGCAGCGCGGAGATGCCGGCCGAGGCGCTGCCGCTGCGGTCCACCGAAGACGAAGACTTCTGCGTCGCGTTGATGCGCTCGGTGATCTGCACCGTGAGGATGTCGCCCGGCATGCGGGCGCGCGGGTCCTCGAACGCGGGCCGGTAGCTCACGGCCTGGAACAGGCTGCCGCCGGGTGCGGCCGTGACGGCGGGTGCTGCCGTCGGCGCCTGCTGCGCATAGCGCACCGGCTGGGCCGGCGCCAGGTCCACCTGGGGCGTGCGCTGCAGCGTCTCGCAACCGGAGGCGAGCACGGCGAGCGACAGGATGAGGGCGATGCGCAACATGGCGTTTCCTTACAGCTGGCTCAGGCGCTGCAGCATCTGGTCGGATGTCTGGATCGCCTTGGAATTCATTTCATACGCGCGCTGGGTCTGGATCATGGTCACCAGTTCCTGCACCACGTTGACGTTGGAGGTTTCGACGTAGCCCTGCATCAGCGAGCCCATGCCGGCCGAGTTGGGCGCGCCGTTGATGGGGTTGCCCGAGGCCAGGCTTTCGGCGTACAGGTTCTGGCCCAGCGGCTCCAGGCCGGCCGGGTTGATGAAGCTGGCCAGCTCGATGTTGCCGATCTGCTGCGGCGCGGGGTTGCCCGGCAGCTTGACGGTGACCACGCCGTCGGCCGACACCGTGACGCTCTGCGCCTGGGCCGGCACGGTGATACCGGCGGTGAGCGGGTAGCCGCTGTTGGTGACGATGCGGCCCTGCGCATCGGCCTTGAAGCTGCCGTCGCGCGTGTAGGCGGTGGTGCCGTCGGGCATCTCGACCTGGAAGAAGCCGTTGCCGTTGACGGCCAGGTCCAGCGGGTTGTCCGACTGCTGCAGGCTGCCCTGCGAGAAGTTGCGCGAGGTGGCGACGGTGCGCACCCCCAGGCCGACCTGCAGGCCGGTGGGCAGCTCGGCCTGCTCGGCCGTGTTGGCACCCACCTGGCGCAGGTTCTGGTACATCAGGTCCTCGAACACGGCGTTGGCGCGCTTGAAGCCGTTGGTGGACACGTTGGCCAGGTTGTTCGAGATCACGTCCAGCTGCATCTGCTGCGCCTGCATGCCGGTCTTGGAAATCATCAGCGAATTGATCATCTTGTGCTCCGCGATTTAAAGGGGGTTCAACCGTTCATGCTCAGCAGCTGGCTGGCGGTCTTGTCGTTGGTTTCGCCGTTCTGCAGCATGCGCATCTGCACCTCGAACTGGCGGGCCACGGCGATCATCCCGACCATGGCCTCCATGGGATTGACGTTGGAGCCTTCGAGCGCGCCGTCCTGCAGGCGCGCCACGTCGCTGGCGGGCAGCGGGTCGCCCTGCGGGCCGCGGAACAGGCCGTCCTCGCTGCGGCGCAGCGGGTTGTCGGCGTCGGGCGTGACCATCTTGAGACGGCCCACGGTCTGCGAGGGCTGGTTGCCGATGCGCGTGCTCACGGTGCCGTCGGAGGCGATGTCCACGCGCGCGCCTTCGGGAATCACGATCGGGCCGCCGTCGCCCAGCATGGGCAGGCCCTGGCCGCTGACCAGGGTGCCGTCCTGGTTGACTTCGAGCGCGCCGGCGCGGGTGTAGGCCTCGGTGCCGTCCAGCCCCTGCACCGCGAAGTAGGCGTTGCCGCGCGCGGCCACGTCCAGGTTGCGGCCGGTGGCAGCGATCGAACCGGGCAGGTCGGAGTGGCCGGGTGTGGCTTCCAGGGCGAACACGCGCGTGCTCGCGCCGTCGCCGCGCACTGGCACGGCGCGGAAGGTCGAGAGCTCGGCGCGAAAGCCGGGCGTGGACACGTTGGCCAGGTTGTTGGCCAGCACCTGCTGCCGGTACTGCGCGGCGTTGGCGCCGGTCATCGCGGTGTAGATCATGCGGTCCATGCGGGGCTCCTTCGTTCAGCTCAGACGCGGCGTGCGATCAGCGCATGTTCAGGAGGGTGCTCAGCACCTGGTCCTGCGTCTTGATGGTCTGGGCGTTGGCCTGGTAGGTGCGCTGCGCGGTCATCATGTTGACCAGCTCGGCGGTGATGTCGACGTTGGAGTCTTCCAGCGCACCCGAGCGCAGCGCGCCGAAGTTGCCGGTGCCCGGCTCGCCGTGCAGCGGGTCGCCCGAGGTGAAGGTGGCCGTCCAGTTGCCGCCGCCCATGGGCTGCAGGCCCTGGGTGTTGCGGAAGTTGACCAGCGCGATCTGGCCGGCCGCGCGGGTCTCACCGTTGGAGTACTGGCCGCTGACCATGCCGTCCTCGCCGATCTTCAGGCCGATGAACTGGCCCGGGCGGTAGCCGTCCTGGTCCAGGTCGCTGACCGCGAAGTTGGTGCCGTACTGCGTCGCGTTGCCGAAATCGAGGTCGACGTTGAAGGTCACGGCCGGGTCGTTGGGCGAGGTCAGCGTGAGCTGCGGGATCACCGAGGCCGGGTCGAGCGAGCCGTCGGTCAGGAAGTTGACGACGAAGGGCGTCGACAGCGCGGGGTCGGCGCCGTTGACGCCGGTGTAGACGTTCCACTGGTTGTTGCCGATTTTCTCGAAGCTCAAGGCCACCGGCACTTCCACGCCCTGGGGGTCGTAGGCGATCAGCGAGGTGCCGTAGGTGGACAGCGGCGTGGGCGGCGTCTGCGTGGACGCCACCGGGGCGCGGGCGTCGAGGTTGAACTCGGCCAGGATGCGGGTGGTCTGGCGCGCCGGAATCGGGCCACCGGTGGGCAGGCGCAGCGGCTGCGAGTCGAAGCTCAGGCGCGTGCCGTCGGGCGAGGTGGGGTAGCCCATGAGGTTGGCACCACCGTTGGTGACGATGTTGCCGCTGCTGTCGAGCTTGAACATGCCGGCGCGGCTGTAGGCCACAGTGCCGTTGGGCATGTTGAGTTCAAAGAAGCCCGAGCCATTGATGGCCACGTCCAGGTCGTTGCCCGTGACGGTGATGTTGCCCTGCGTGAAGTGCTGCGACACCGTGGTCAGCGCCACGCCGATGCCGGAGTTCACGCCGCCGGCCGCGTTCACCGAGCTGGCGTAGAGCTCGCCGAACTCGCCGCGCGAGCTCTTCATGCCGACCGTGTTGGCGTTGGCGATGTTGTGCCCGATCACGTCGAGGTTGCGGCTGGCGCTGTTCAGGCCGGAGAGTCCTTGCTGGAATGCCATGGTGATGTCCTTTGAGGGAGAAAGCGGTGTGTGGGGAAAGGCTCAGGCGCTCACATGAACGCGAGCACGTCGTTGTAGGCGCGGGTGCTGCCGTCCTGCAGCAGCATGTAGATGGAGCCGCCGGAGAAGCTCACCGAGTCCACCGTCATGCGCTGCAGCGACACGGTGTCCACGGGCTCGCTGCCGTCGATCGCGCGCACCTTGAAGCCCTTGACCGTCGAAGGATCCACGCCCTCGGCGTCCCAGTTGAAGCGGTGCAGGCCGCTGCCCAGCGCGCCCATCTCGACGGTCTTGATGACCTCGCCGTTGGTGCCCATGATGTCGACCTTCACGTCGGTGGCCTTGGTGTCGAGCGAGAACGCCGCCTTGGCCTGGCCGTCCTTGAAGGTCAGCTTGTCGCCGGGCAGCAGGGCCTCGCGGCCGATCAGCGAGGTGCCCTGCAGCGCGGTCTGCGAGGAGAACTGCGCGGCCATGTTGTTGAGCGTCGCATTGAGTTCCTGGATGCCGCTGACCGTGTTGATCTGCGCCATCTGGGTCGTCATCTGCGCGTTGTCCATCGGGTTGAGCGGGTCCTGGTTGTTGAGCTGCGCGACCAGCAGCTTGAGGAACCGGTCCTGCGAGGCCTTCGGGTCCATGCTGTTCTTGGCCGTGGTGCCCGTGGTGCTGCCGATCTCGGTGCCCAGGTTGCTGGTGTCGATGGGGGTGATGTACATGGCTCAGGTCTTTCCGGGTGGTGGGCTCATTGCCCCATTTGCAGGGTCTTGAGCAGCAGCGACTTGGCCGTGTTCATGACCTCGACGTTGTTCTGGTACGAGCGCGAGGCCGAGATCATGTTGACCATCTCCTCGACCGGGTTCACGTTGGCGTGCGTCACATAGCCTTCGGCGTCGGCGCTGGGGTGCGTGGGGTTGTGCACGCGGCGCCCCGGGGCGTCGCTCTCCACGATGTTCTGCACCTTCACACCGGCATTGCCCTCGCCGCCCATGGGCACGGTCTGGAACAGGATGTGGCGCGCCTTGTAGGTCTGGCCGTCCGGCCCGGCCACGGCGTCGGCGTTGGCCAGGTTGGAGGCCACCACGTTGAGGCGCTGGGACTGCGCGCTGACCGCGCTGCCCGAGACACCGAAGATGGAGAACATCGACATGATCGATTCCTTTCAGGTCATTGACCCGTGATGGCGCTGAGCATGGTCTTCACGTGACCATTGATGAAACGCAGCGTGGACTCGTAGCGCACGCTGTTGTCCACGAAATTGGCGCGCTCGCGGTCCAGGTCGACCGAGTTGCCGTCCTGGCTGGGCTGGGTCTGCACGGTGTAGGCCATGTCGGGCCGGGCCGGGCCCGCGCTGGTGGTGCCCAGGCGCATGTGCTGGGCGTTGGTCTGGGTCACACCGGCGGTCGCGCCGGTCTGCATGCCCGAGACGTTCTTGAGCGCGCTGGCGAAATCGAAGTCGCGCGCGATGTAGCCGGGCGTGTCGGCGTTGGCGATGTTGCTGGCGATCACCTGCTGGCGCTGCGAGCGCAGCAGCAGCGCGTTGGCATGGAAGTCCAGCCGGCCGGTCATCTGTTCAAGCATCGTCCACTCCAGCAAGGTTTCGGGGCCGGCCCACGCCTCGGGGAGAGGTCCTGGTACCGGGGGGTTGGACGAATTATGGAAATCTTGAGGGTCGCCAATGGCCGGAACAAGCGCCGCTTTGCAAGCCATTTCCCGCCTTTGTCCGAGGCACCCCCGGCCTACAGTGCAGCCCTGACCTCCCGCCACCCTGCCCACCGGAGACCGCCCATGCGCCCTACCCTGCACCGCCTGCTCACCGCCTGCGGCTGGGCCCTGGCCCTGCTGCTGCCGGGCCTGGGCACGGCCCACGCCAACAACCAGACCGACCAGCTGGAGAAGACCGCGCGCGAATGGCTGCAGCCCACACTGGAGGCCGCGATCCCGAAAGACGAGGCGTTTCCCCTGCGCACCGAAGTCGTCATGGGCGCGCTCGACACCCGCCTGCGCCTGGCGCCCTGCGCCAAGGTCGAACCGCACCTGCCGGCCGGCTCGCGCCTGTGGGGCCGCAGCCGCATCGGCCTGCGCTGCGTCGAGGGCCCCTCGCGCTGGAATGTGTACGTGCCCGTCACGGTCAAGGCCTTCGGGCCGGCCTGGGTCATCAAGCGCCCGGTGGACGCCGGCGCCACCCTCACTCAAGAAGACGCCGAACTGGTCGAAGTGGATTGGGCGGCCAGCCCGGCCCCCGTGCTGGCCCGACCCGAGATGTGGATCGGCCAGGAAACCGCCTTTGCCCTCACCCCGGGCCTGACGATCCGCCAGAACATGGTGCGACCGACCAAGGCCTTCGCCGCCGGCGATCAGGTGCGGGTCAACAGCAGCGGCAGCGGGTTCAGCATTTCCGTGACCGGCCTGGCGCTCACCGCCGGTCTGGTCGGGCAGTCCGCCCGCATCCGCCTGCCCGGCGGGCGGGTCGTCACCGGTCTGGTGCAGGAAGACCAGACCGTTGAGATGGCTTTGTAAGCCGGATGTCCGCAACGGCACCCCCGGCGTGACGGAATGCTCGAACCGGCCAACCAAAAATGCCTAAAGTTCGTACCGTCCGGGTCGATAGTTCTCTCACATCACCCTGACTACGGGGTTTGGAGCGTGAAATGAAAGTCGATTCGTCACCCGATTCCTATATAGGTTCCGTGGCCGGTGGTCCCCAGAGGGCCGCCGAAAAACCCGCAGCGAGCGCCGAACTGGCGGCCGCCGCAGGCACGCCTGCGGCCAAGCCTCAGGGCGTGACCGTCACCCTGTCCGCCTCCACCGTCTCGGCGCTGGGCTCGGGCGGCAGCGAAGTGTTCAACACGGAAAAAGTCGAAGCCATGAAAGCGGCGATCGCCAACGGCACCTTCCAGGTGAACGCCGAGGCCATTGCCGACAAGATGCTGGCCAACGCCGCCGAAATGCTCAACGGCAGCCGGGCCTGATTGTCCTCACCCCAACGAACCGCACCATGACCACCACCGCGACGACCCCACCCCACCCCTGGATCGGATCGTTGCAAGTGGAACTCGATGCGCTCGAAGCCGCCCTGCTGCGCGGCGACGCGCCCGGTGTGGAGCGGGCCAGCGCGGCCATGCAGGCGGTGCTGCAGCAAGCCCCCCGCACGCCGGAATTCGCCCAGCCCGACAGCCCGCTGCGCCTGGACACCCAGAACGCCGCGCAACGCTTCGCCCAGTTGCGCCAGGCCGTGCTGCGTGCCAACGCCCAGAACGAACGCGCCGTCGCCAGCCTGCTGCCGCAGCAGGCCCTGCAGCGCCAGCCCACCTACGGCCGCATGGTCAAACCCTCACCGCTGGGCGGCGCAGGACGCGGTTTTCTCACCGCCTGATTTTTCAGTTCTCCCTTCAAAAACCGGCATCTGCCGGTTTTTTTTCGCCTATGAACGCCATCCGTGGCCATCCACAGCCTTGAGGTCAACCCCCTGATTCATCATTAGCAAATCTGATAGAGCTACCTTTTTAGCGGCACCCCTTCTAAAATACGGGTTAACCCTTAGATTGAATGCCATGAACACGCTCATCACATCCCTGTGGACCCGACTGGCTGGTGCCGTCGGCCACTCTTTCCGCCGCGCCAGCGCCGGCGCCTCCGACGGGCTCGAGGAATACCTCAGCACCGCCAAGAGCCTCCACCAGCTGGAGGACATGCAACGCCGCTGGGACCATGCCCACCGAGGCCATCACCACCATGGCGCCTTCTGACGCCGAAATCGAGACCCAAGCCATGATCGAATTGCTCAAATCCTATTTCCAGACGCCGCAGTTCGCTGCGGGCGCTCGTGTCAACCGCCTTCACAAAGGCAGCCTGGACCGCGTGGACGGCCGCGTGGTCGCGCAGACCGCCGAAGGCGTGCTGGTCGAATGGCCGCGCGACGGCTCCGGCTGGGAACACCCCGGCGCGCTCTGCCAGCAGGGTTGACGTCGGCTTCTGCGGACGCCAACATGACAGACATCCGAGTTCTTCCTGCCCCTGTCATGAACGAGATCCACGCTCCCGACAGCCTGAACAACGGCGACACCCTCGAAGCCCGGGCCTGCGTCCAGCGTTTTGCGGACGCGTTCAACGCGGGCGACCTGGCCGGCATGGACGCCGAGCTGAACTTCCCGCACACCATCCTCTCCGGCGCGCACCGCCTGGAATGGGCGGCGCCGGGCCAGTTGCCGGGCGACTTCTTCCGCAGCCTGCGCGCCACCGGCTGGGCCCGCACCCACACCGAGTCGATCACACCCGTGCTCGCGAGCGCCGACAAGGTGCATTTCCTGATGGACTACAGCCGGCGCACCGCCGAGGGCGAGGTGCTCAACCGATACCAGAACCTCTGGATCGTCACCCGCTCGGCCGGCCACTGGGGCATCGCGCTGCGCTCCTACTGACACGGGGGCCGCATGGCGATCGGCATCCAACTCGACCACCTGCTGGTGCCCTCCCGCGACAAGATCGCCGCCGCCCGGCAAGTCGCCGAGCTGCTCGGCGTGCCCTGGTCGGCCAGCGGCATCGGGCCGTTCGCGCCGGTCTACGTCAACGACGGCCTCACGCTCGACTTCGACCAGTGGGACGGACCGCTGCCCGCCATCCATTTCGCCTTTCGCGTGAGCGAGGAGGCTTTCGACGCCATCCTCGCGCGCATCCAGGCCGCCGGCATTCCGTACCGCAGCCTGGTGCACGGGCCGGTCGATTCGACGGTGGACACGGCCCACGGCGGGCGCATCGTCTACTGGAACCAGCCCGACGGCCACCAGTGGGAAATGCTCACCGTGAGTTACGCGCGCGCGCCGGGCAGCTGAGCCCGCCACGCGGCCTTCAGGCCACCACGTCCATCAACAGAAAGGTGCCGGCCTGGCGCTGGCACCGGTCGATCTGCGGCACCAGCCGGCGGAAGTGCTCGGCCTGGCAATGCGCGTCGAGCGCGGCCCGGTCGGGCCAGGCTTCCACGAAGATGAAATGCCCCGGGTCCTTCTGGTTGACGCAGAGTTCGTAGGCCAGGCACAGCGGCTCCTGCCGGGTCTTCTCCACCAGTTCGCGGTACAGCGGCTCGACCTCGGCCAGGCATTCCGGCCGGATGAAATCCTGCGCAATGACCTTGAGCATGCCCACGCGCCTCAGGCCACGCGGCGCTGCTCGGCGGCCAGGCGCACGGCCAGCGCGGCCAGCACGCCGCCCATGACGTAACGCTGCACCGCCAGCCAGCGGCGGTTGTGCTGGAACCAGCGTGCCAGCTTCGCCGCCGACAGGGCGATGCTCAGGTTCACGCTGAAGCTGAAGACGATCTGCGTCAGCCCCAGCACCACGCTCTGCGCGAACACCGAGCCGTGCTCGGGCGAGACGAACTGCGGAAAGATCGCGAGGTAGAACACCGCGATCTTGGGGTTGAGCAGGTTGGTGAGAAAGCCCATGGCGAACAGTTTGCGCGGCGAGTCCTGCGGCAGGTCGCGCGCCTCGAAAGGGGAGCGCGCGCCCGGCTTGACCGCCTGCCACGCCAGGTAGAGCAGGTAGGCCGCACCGGCCCACTTCAGGATCTCGTAGGCCATCGGCACGGCCATGAACAGTGCGGTGAGGCCCACCGCCGCGGTGAACATGTGCACCAGGAACCCGGCCACCACGCCGAACAGGGAAATGACGCCGGCCCGTCGCCCCTGGCAGATCGAGCGGGAGATCAGATAGACCATGTTGGGGCCGGGCGTGAGCGCCATCAGCAGGGCCGCGCCGGCAAAGAGCAGCCAGTCGTTCAGGGGAACCATGGGAGAAACCTCGGGTGGGGGTGAGACCCCCCATCCTAGGCCAGGCGGAACAACCCCGTGCTCACCTCGCCCACCACAGCCAGCGGCCCAGGAAGGGCGCGAGCCAGCCGCCTCTCTGCGGCGTTCTCGCCGCGGGATCCGCCGCACCCATCTCGCGCAGCCGCGCCTCCAGCGCACCCAGGCCCACCTGGCGCGCGGCCTGCACCGGCGTGAGGTTGTCGAATTCGGAGTGCAGCAGCGGATCGGCGCCATGGTCCAGCAGCAACCCGGCCACCGCCTCCTGCCGCTCCAGGATGCAAGCCACCAGCGGCGTGGAGAGGAACTCCGGATGCGCGTAGTTCAGATCCACGCCATTGCGCGCGTGGTAGCGCACCAGCTCGATGTGGCCCTCGCAGGCCGCCTTGAACAGCTCTTTCCAGTCACCACCCGACATCCCGTCTCCTTCATGTTTCAATCGTTGACCGCCTGCCGGCATGCCGGCAACGCCCTGCACCATAACCGGAGGTCTCCGCCATGACCATGGCCCGCACCGACACGCGCACCCTGTGCTGGCAGCCCACGTGGAACCCGGCCCACGAAGGCGTGGGCATGGAGCACCTCTTGTTGTCGGACACCGAAGCGAGCGCGGTGGTGCTGGCGTTCGATGAAACCAGCGGACCGTTCCGGCTGAGCTACCGGCTGGCCTGGGGGCGGTCGTGGCAATTGCGCCAGGCCGACCTGCTGGTGGACACCGACCAGGCCTCTCGCGCGCTGAGCCTGCGCACCGACGGCCAGGGCCACTGGCGCGACGGCCAAAACCGCACGCTGCGCGAGCTCGAGGGCTGCCTGGACATCGACATCTGGCCCACGCCGTTCACCAACAGTTTTCCGATCCGGCGCGAGCCGATGGCCGTGGGCGAGCGCCGCGTGTTCCGCATGGCCTGGGTGAACGCGCCCGAACTCACGGTGCAAGCCAAGCCCCAGGCCTACACACGCCTGGCCGAGCGGCTCTACCGTTTTGAGAGCCTGGACGGCAGTGGTTTTCAGGTGGAGCTGCCGGTGGACGAAGACGGCATCGTGCTCGACTACCCCGGCCTCTTCCGGCGGATGGCCTGAGCCGGGAAAAAAATGGCCACCTCGAGGGTGGCCATTTTCCGCACCGGCGATCAGCGATCAGAAGCGAACGCCAAAGCCCAGGCCGACGCCATTGATCTTGAGGCCGTCCTTCTTGTAGTAGCTGGTCCAGTTCAGCTGGAGGTAGGACTGCTTGGACAGGTAGAAGTTGCCGCCCAGTCCGTACGCCGTGCTGCCACCGGAATCGCTGATGCTGAAACCGGGAACCGACAGTTTGATCTTGCTCTGCACGTAGCCGAGGCGGGCGAACAGTTCCACGCTGTCGCTCAGCTTCACGCTGGGGCGCACGAAGACGCCGAACACATTGCTGATCTTGGCGTCGACGACGGTCTCCATGCCATTCAGGTCAACCTTGTCACCGCTCACGCCCAGGCCGAGCATGCCTTCCACCGAAAGATTGGGGTGGAACTTGTAACCCACGATGCCGGTCGCGACAGAGGGCCTGGTCTTGATGGAGTCGGGGCCGTCCACTTCCTTGAGATTGACCAGGTTGTAGGCAACCTCGCCATACATCCGGGGGTCGGACTGGGTTTGCGCCAGGGTGCTGGCGGCAGCGACCGACATGGCGGCCAAAACGATAGCTTTCAACGATGTTTTCATGGGTCCCTTAACGTGGTTAAGTTTCCAGTGTAGGACGCTATCGTTTTAAAGGCACCAAAACAGTGCCATATGTTTCTGAACGTTACTTAATTGCAACAAACGGTGCGCCACCGGGGCGCACCGGGCCTTCAGTGCGCGCGCAACTTGGAGCGCAGCCGCGCGATCGACTGGCTGTGCAGCTGGCAGATGCGCGACTCGGTCACGCCGAGCACGGCCGCGATTTCCTTCAGGTTCATGTCGTGCTCGTAGTACATCGACATGATCTGCTGCTCGCGCTCGGGCAGCACCTTGATGGCCGCCACCAGGGCGGTGCGCATGCGGTGGTCCTGCAGCACGGCCGAGGGGTCGGCCTCGTGGTCGCCCATGTGGCGGTCCAGGAAGCTGTCGTCCTCGTCGCCGTTGCCGCTGATGTCTTCCAGGTAGACGAGCTGGGTGCCGCGCACCTTGGCCAGCAGGTGCTGGTAGTCGGCCAGGCTCATGCCCATCTCTTCGGCGATCTCGCTTTCGCGGGGCACGCGGTGCAGCTTCTGCTGCAGGCGGTGCACGGCCTGCTCGATGTCTTTCTGGCTCTTGCGCGAACCGCGCGACATCCAGTCGCCCTCGCGCAACTCGTCGATCATCGCGCCGCGGATGCGCTGGCTGGCGAAGGTCTCGAACTGCACGCCCTGGGTCGGCTCGAAACGGGCGATCGCTTCGGTCAGGCCGATCATGCCGACCTGGATCAGGTCGTCGAGCTCCACGCTGGGCGGCAGCTTGGCGATCATGTGATGAGCGAGGCGGCGCACCAGCGGGCTGTATTTGCGCAACTGGTCGTCCCGGTTGAGGGTGCCTTTGGCGGTGTACATCGTCAACTCCAGAGAGAAGGGGCATCGGCCGCCGCGGCCGTGTAGGCGCTGGCGGCAGCCCGCGGCAGAAGGCCGTGGTAGCCGTAGCCCTGGGCATGGGTGGGGCGCGGGCGCGCGAGGGCACTTTCCTGCACGCACAGGGCCCAGCTGGCCTGCGGCCAGCTGTCCAGCGCGAGGCCGAGGTGGCGGTGCGCGGTGTCGATCACGGTCTGCACCACACCGCCGTTCGCACCGCCGCCCAGCGGGGCAAGCACCGGGTCGAGGCCGGCCGCATCCAGCACCTTGACCGCGCCATACGCGTCGATGCTGGATTGCGGCTGTTCGATCACCGGCACCAGCGCGCGGGCGTCCAGGCCGTACAGCAGGCTGGCCAGCGAGAAGGCGGGCGCGAACAGCAGCACCACGGCACCGGCGGCGAACGGCGCCAGCAGGCGCGAGAGCGCGATCTGGCTGCCGGCGGCCTGGGCCGTTTCCTGCAAGGCGTGCAGGCCGGCGGCGCCGGGCATCACGAGCCAGTCAGCGCCGTCCAGGGGGTGTTCCAGGTGGGCGATGGACGGGTCTTGCAGCACACGCATGAGGCCCAGGTGGGCGCCGTCGTGCCGATCGCGGCTGGTGGACTCGATGGCCGTGCCGTCCACGATGATCACCGCGCGGCCCTCGGCCGTGAGCGCCGACGCCAGCGTGCAGAGCCATTCGTAGGCGCGCGCGGGCTGCGCCGGGCTGGCCACCGGCATCAGCACCGGCCCGCCATCGGGCAGTTCGCCTCGCAGACCGGCGGCCTGATCGAAGCCGGGTTCAAACATGGGCGGCCCCCAGGTCGATGCCACGGCTGGAGGCCTGGGCGAAGAAGAACCCCATGTCGGTGGGCTGCGGGTCGTAGGCCGACTTGCCCTGGGTGCCCATGGAGAGGCGCACCAGCGCGGCGGCATCGGCGTTCTGCCAGTCTTCGGGCACGCGCTGGCCGTTGGCGACGCCGCGCAGCGTCACCTGGTGGCGGATCAGCGCGTCCAGCGCCGGGCCGAGCTTGACGGCTTCGTCCACCTTGGAGAGCACCACGCCGTGCAGCGAGCTGGCCTTGAACGAGGTCAGCACCTCGTCCAGCGTGTCGCCTTGCGAACCGGCGTTGAGCACCAGGGTCTTCTTGACCTTGGGAATGTCGAGCACGTCCAGCATGTCCTGGATGCGCTGGTCGCGCTGGCCCAGGCCGGCGGTGTCGATGATCACCAGGCGCTTGTTGCCCAGCAGGTTGAGCAGGTCCTTGAGCGCGGCGCGGTCGTGCGCCAGGTGGGCGACGACGCCCAGCATGCGGCCGAAGGCGCGCAGTTGCTCGAAGCCGGAGACGCGGTAGGTGTCGAGCGTGATCAGGCCCACGCTGCCGGCGCCGTATTGCTTGACGCACTGCGCGGCCAGCTTGGCGGCGGTGGTGGTCTTGCCCACGCCGGTGGCGCCCACCAGCGAAACGATGCCGCCCTCGTCGCACAGGCCGGCACCCGGCGCGGTGACCTTGAGGTTGCGGGTGATCACGTCCATCAGCCAGCGGACCGCCTCGGCGGCGTTGGCCTCGGCCGGCACGCGTTCGAGCACGGCGCGCGACATCGCGGGCGAGTAGCCGGCGCGGATCATCTTGAGCATCAGGTTGGACTGGATCGGGTTCTGCTTGGACGAACCGAGCCAGGCCAGGGTGTTGAAGCGCTCCTCGATCATGTCCTTGAGCGCCGAGAGTTCGACCGCCATGCGGCTGTTGTCCTGGCTGGGGAAGCGGGTCGAGGGCTGCGAGTCTTCCCAGGCCGGCTCGCTCGAGCGGGTGCGGATGGGCGCGGGCTTGCGCGCCAGGATGGGTTCGGGCTGGTTGAAACGCTGCACCGGCACTTCGATCGGCTCGGGCCGGGGCGCGATCTGCGGCGCGGCCACCGGGGCCGGCTTGCGGCGTTCGACCGGGGCGGGTGCCTCGGCGGCCACGGCGGGCGTGCCGTGCAGGGCCTCGCGGCGCTTGCGCAGCATGCGTTCGCGCACATAGTCCTGGAACGACAGCGTGCTCATGGCCAGCGTCTCGGTGTCGCTCTGCACCGACTGCGGCGCGGCCAGCGAACGGGTGGGCGCGGCGGGCTCGCGCGGTGCGGCGCGCTCGGCCGTCGCGGCGTTCGCGTGATCGGCCAGCGAGGCCAGACTTTCCTCGGCGGCGGCCATCACCTCGAAGCCCTCAGCCGTGTTGCGGGTGGAGAGGATCACTGCACTGTCGCCGAAGGTCTTGCGCGCCTTGTTCATGGCTTCGCGCGAGGTCGGGGCGATAAAACGCTGGATGTTCATGCTGCAAGTTCTCCAAGGATCGGGCCGATGCGGATCAGGTGGGTTTCAGGTATTTCGCTGTGCGCCAGGACCTGCAGGCGCGGCGCGGCGCGGCGCAGCAGGCGGGACATGGCATTGCGGATGGCGTCGGGCACCAGCAGGCAGGCGGGCACGCCCTTCTCTTCCTGGCGGTTGGCGATGTCGGTGGCGGATTTGCTCAGCATCTCGGCCACGCCCGGGTCCAGCGCGCCGTTGGCGCTGCCCGAGAGGGCCTGCATCAGCAGGCGCTCCAGGCCGGGTTCGATGGCGATGACCTCGAGCTCCTTCACCGGGCCGTAGATCTGCTGCACGATGGCCGGCGAGAGCGCCATGCGCACGCGGCGGGCCAGCTCGGTCGGGTCGGTGGTGTGGGGGGCGTGCTCGGCCAGCGATTCGATGATGGTGCGGATGTCGCGCACGTGCACAGACTCTTCCAGCAGCAGCTGGAGAACTTTCTGGAAGGTGGCAACCGGGACCATTTTCGGCACGACTTCTTCAATCAGTTTGGGGGCCAGGCGGGTGACGTGTTCAACCAGGTCCTGGGTCTCCGTCCGGCTCAGCAACTTGGCCGCCTGGACTTGCATCAAGTGTGAAAGATGCGTGGCCAGCACGGTCTCGGAATCAACCACGGTAAAACCGGCCATTTGCGCGTTCTCGCGCTGCTTTTCGTCGATCCAGTGCGCGGGCAGGCCGAACGCCGGGTCGGTGGTGGGCGTGCCGATCAGCGGGGTGCCGATGCCGCCCGGGTCGATCGCCAGGAACATGCCGGGGAACACCTCGCCCTCGCCCACCACCACGCCGCGCAGGGTGATGCGGTAGGCGCTGGGGCGCAGTTCCAGGTTGTCGCGCACGTGCACGGCCGGCGGCAGGAAGCCGACTTCCTGCGCGAACTTCTTGCGCACACCCTTGATGCGGGTCAGCAGGTCGCCCTGGCGGGTCTTGTCCACCATGGCGATCAGGCGGTAGCCGAGTTCCAGGCCCAGCAGATCCACCGGCTGCAGGTCGTCCCAGGTGGCCTCGCCGTCGCCTTGCACGGCCGGGGCTTCGGGCGCCGGCTCGGGCTTGGCCTGCTCCCGCGCCACCCAGTACGCCAGGCCGCCGGCGATCGCCGCGAAGCTCAGGAACACCAGGTGCGGCATGCCCGGGACGATGCCCAGCATGAACAGCACGGCGGCGGTGATGCCCAGCACCTTGGGCGAGAGGAACATCTGCTCCAGCACCTGAGCGCCCAGGTCTTCGTCCTTGCCCACGCGCGAGACCACCATGGCCGCGGCCACCGAGATCAGCAGCGAGGGGATCTGCGCCACCAGCGCGTCACCGACGGCCAGCAGGATGTAGTTGTCCGCCGCCTGGCCGGCCGACAGGCCGTGCTGCAGCACACCGATGATGAAGCCGCCGATGATGTTGATGAACAGGATCAGAATGCCGGCGATGGCGTCGCCGCGCACGAACTTGGAGGCACCGTCCATGGAGCCGAAGAACTCGGCTTCCTCGCCCACCTCGCGGCGGCGGCGCTTGGCCTCCTTGTCGTCGATCAAGCCGGCGTTGAGGTCGGCGTCGATCGCCATCTGCTTGCCAGGCATGGCGTCGAGGGTGAAGCGGGCCGACACCTCCGCGATGCGCTCCGAGCCCTTGGTGATCACCACGAAGTTGATCACCACCAGGATCGCGAACACGATGAAACCGACCGCGAAGTTGCCGCCGATCAGGAAGTGGCCGAAGGCCTCGATCACCGCGCCGGCCGCGCCCGGGCCGGTGTGGCCTTCGAGCAGCACCACGCGGGTGGAGGCCACGTTGAGCGAGAGGCGCAGCAGCGTGGTCAGCAGCAGCACGGTGGGGAACACCGAGAAGTCCAGCGGGCGCTTCATGTAGGCCGCCACCATCATCACCACCAGCGCGAGCGCGATGTTGAGGGTGAAGAAGGTGTCCAGCAGCCAGGGCGGCAACGGCAACACCATCATCGACAGGATGGTGATGACCAGCATGGGCGCGGCCAGGCCGCCGGCCCAGCTGGCGTGGCGGTTCAACCATTGCTGAAGCGCTTGCAGGTTCATTCGGTGGCCTCTTTGGCGGGTTTCTTGAAGTGCGGATCGAGCTCGGGCGGCACCAGGGGTTCGGGCTGCGCGGCGGGCATGGCGCCCTGGCCCTTCATGGCGGCCTTGAGCTGATAGACGTAGGCCAGCACCTGGGCCACAGCGGTGTAGAGCGCCGAGGGAATCTCATCGTCGATCTCGGCGTGGGCGTAAAGCGCGCGCGCCAGCATGGGCGACTGCAGCACCGGCACCTTGTGGGCCTTGGCCACGTCGCGGATCTTCATGGCCAGCAGGTCGGCGCCCTTGGCGATCACGCGCGGTGCGCTCATGCTGGCGTCGTCGTAGCGGATGGCCACGGCGTAGTGGGTCGGGTTCATGACCACCAGGTCGGCCTTGGGCACGGCGCCCACGCTGTTGCGCTGGGCCATCTCGCGCTGCATCGCGCGGCGCTTGGACTTGAAGTGCGGGTCGCCTTCGGCTTCCTTGTGCTCCTGCTTCACTTCCTGGTGCGACATGCGCATGCGTTGCGCGTGCAGGAATTTCTGCGCCGGGAAGTCGATGATCGCGACCAGGGTCACGACCAGCAGCAGCAGGCCCACGCCCACCATCAGCCAGTGGCCGAGCTGGCCCAGGCCCGACTCCAGCGGCTGCATCACCAGCATGGCGAAGTCCTGCACGTGGGAGGAGATGAACTGCCAGGCGACCAGGCCGATGATGGCGGCGATGGCGGCGAGCTTGGCGGTGTCGAACAGCTGTTGTTTGGTGAAGAGCCGGCCGATGCCCTTGAGGGGGTTGATGCGGCTGAGGTCCGGCATGAGCGGCTTGGTGCTGATGGCCCAGCTGCCCGAGCCGAAGGCCGCGAGCAACACGATGGCCAGCACGGCCACACCCAGCGGCAGGTAGAGCATGAGGCCTTGCGCGAAGCCGTCCACCAGGCGCTCGGTGGCCAGTTCGGGTTTGAGCAGGGCCTGGTGGTCGAAGCGCAGCTGGCCTTGCAGGGCGCTGCGCAGTTTCTCGAAGCCGGTCGGGGCGAGGGCCACCAGCACCAGGGCACCGCCGCCCAGCACGGCGAGGTTGGACAAGTCCTTGGAACGCGGCACCTGGCCGTCGTCGCGCGCCTTTTTCAGGCGCTGCGCGGTGGCAGGCAGGTTCTTGTCTTGGGCGGAAGAGTCCATGGGGCGGGTTCACTCGATCGGTGAACCCGATTCTGGAAGCCGCCCGGAAAAACTAAAGGGCGATAAGACGCGGTGAAGGGGTGCTTTTCTGATCCGTCGGGCGTCGGGAGAAGCACAGGTCTCGGTCCCGACATGCACCTGATGTCGATCATTAGGGGAGGACCTTTTCCAACCGTTTCTCGGCATCCCTCTTCATCCGAGCAATGCATGTCTTCATTTGAATCTTGGCTTCTTCGTAACGCATGCCGGCGGCTTCGACCGATTTCTGTTCTTTTTCATATTGCCTCTGGAAGTCACTGCACAGCAGCGAAACCAGCATGCCGCGGGTTTCATTGTTGAAATGACGGGTGTTCTGAAAAAGCTCAAATTGGTATCGCTTCCTGGATTTTTCCAATTGCGCAGCCACCCGAAGGGCTTGTTTGGAGGTGGGAACCGGTCCATTCCAGCTGAACAGCAGCACATCCAACACCTCCAGCGACCTTTTCAGGGAGTTTTTCGTGGTCGTGCTTTCATGCTTGGCGGGAATCCTTCCCGCCTGGTACAAGCGGGCATGCTGCATGGCGTCCAGCGTCTCCAGCGCGGCCAAGAATTCGCGAATGATGTCCGCCTCCTTTTCCTTCTGGCTCAATGCCGTCGACACCACCCCCTCGAATGTCACCAGGGACATCGACGGGTCCGCCAGAAAACGCTCGATCTCGTTTCTCACGCCCACGATGTGATCGACCATGGTTTTCCCGATGTGCTGGCGCTTGTTGGGCCATGCCCCCATGGCGATCGCCTGCATTCTTTCGAAGGCCATCTTCAGGGTGTCGGGCATCAACAAGGGAATGAGAACACCTTGCGCCCGCTCCTTCAGGATCGGGAGGTAGTTCTCGTCGTAGAAGCGCTCTTCAACCTGCTTCAGACCTCTGGTGAGCCGCATGGCTTCGTCGGAAGTGGGCATGGTGCCCGTCCATGTGTAGAGAAGAACTTCGTACACCACCAACGATTGCCGAAGGAGGTGCACACCCCATTGCCTCGAGTCCCAGGAGGTTTGCTCTGGTGGGTGGCCGCCAGCCTTGAAGATCTCCACCGCATCCATGAACGGTGCGAGGGCCTCCCTGGATCTGGGGAGGTACTGCCGGGCAAACTCATCCAGAGAATCGCCCCCATCGCCCAGAAACCTTTCCAGAACAAACACGAGGTAACCGCAGTAGGACCGCATGTCGCCTGCGATCCGCGCGGCATTGGAATTCTGCTGGGCCTCGTCCAGGAAAAGGGCATAGGCGGTCTCCAGGGAAACAAACTCCATTGAAGACACCAGCCTGCAACGCACTGCATGGGACAACAGATCGATGTCCGAGTTGAGAGCGGAGCGATCTTTCTCGATCCGGGTCACGGCAGCGACCATTTGCGAGGCCTGTGGGGACAGCACATCGTTATCGCCCCAGGAATGCCGAAGCACTTCACAGAGAATCTTCAATCGGGCCAGGTCGCGAGCATCCTGGCTCCCGATTCCCTCCCACTCGCAGGTGAGCTTCAGTCTCTCCAGTGCTTCATCCAGGGGCTGGAGCGCGGTCGAGTGCCAGGAAGAACAGCGATGGTCGCTGTTCGAGTTGATGGATTGCATGCCACTCCTTCGGCGTTCGCACCCGGCTTGGCACATGCCAAGTCTTCGGATTCGCGCAACGGGAAGTGGCTGTCGCCGTGCAACGGTTCACGCGCCCGGCATCCGGACATGCCAACCTCAGGAAACACCGGCGCCCGCTCGGCAGCGGGGATGGGTGGGAAGCGTGGACGAAGGGCTCAGAAACCCAGGCTGGCCAAGAGATCGTCCACCTGCGCCTGGTCGCTCACCACGTCGGTGCGGCCTTCGGCGTTCACCACCGGGCCGGCCAGGGCGGGCTGGTCCACGATGGCATGGTCCTGACCAGGCTGGCCGCCGGGGGCGGATTGCAGCAACAGGCTGAGCAACTGTTCTTCGATGGTGCCCGCGAGCTGCACCACGCGGCCGATCACCTGGCCGGTGAGGTCGTGGAAGTCCTGCGCCATCATGATGTCGGTCAGGCGGGCATCGGACTTCTCGCTCAGGTTCACGATGTCTTTCGACCACTCCAGCAGCTCGGGCATGGCACGGGCCAGGCCGGGCACGCGGGAGATGGTGTCGGCCAGCTGGCGGCCGCGCTCGGCGATCTTCGCCTGCTCGGCCTTGCCTTCGTCCACGTGGTTGAGCACTTTTTCAGCCGCTTCGCCGGTCAGGCGGGCGATGTAGGACAGGCGGCTCTGCGCGTCGGGCAGCTGGTCCACCGTGCCCTTGAGCTTGTCGGTGTAGCCCAGCTCCTTGAGCGCATCGTGCAGTTGCCGCGTGATCGAACCGAGCTGGCGGAACATGTCGGGGTTGCCCGACGCCGCCTCTTCTTGTTTTTGATTCATGGTGCGGCCCTCTCAGATGCCGAGCTTCTTGAAGATGTTCGCCAGCTTCTCTTCCAGGGTGGCCTTGGTGAAGGGCTTGACGATGTAGCCGGCGGCACCGTTCTGCGCCGCCATCACGATGTCTTCCTTGCGCGCCTCGGCGGTCACCATCAGCACCGGCAGGTGCTTGAGCTTCTCGTCCTGCTTGATCTGGGCCAGCAGCTCGAAGCCGTTCATGTTGGGCATGTTGATGTCCGACACCACGAAATTGAAGCCGCCGTTGCGCAGCTTGCTCAGCGCGATGGCACCGTCCTCGGCCTCGTCGGCATCGGTGTGCCCGATCTCCTTGAGCAGGTTGCGCACGATGCGGCGCATGGTGGAGAAGTCGTCAACGATCAGGAATTTCATCGGGGTGGACATGAAAGCCTCCGTGGGAGGAAAGGATCAGGAAGAAGGAGCGGGCTGCCTCAGCCACCGCTCTGTGTAGGAGATTTCGTCACTTGGCCGGAAATCTGAAGCGTGGGCAGGTCCACGGTGGGTCCGGCGGCCTTCACGGGCACCGCCGGCGCAGGGTGGGCCGCGGCCGGGCGGGCGGCCGGCGCCCGGGTGGCGGCGGCCGTGGGCACCGGCGGCGGCGCGGGTTCGAGCATGGGCATCACGGGCCGGGGCGACGAGCGGGGCAGAAGCCGGTCTTCGGCCTCCTGGGTCATCACCACGATGCTGATGCGGCGGTTGATCGGGTCGGTGGGCAGGTCTTCGCGCAGCAGGCGGCTCGACGCCAGGCCTTCCACCCGGCGCAGCTTGTCCTGCGGCAAGCCCCCGGCGACCAGCTCGCGGCGCGAGGCGTTGGCCCGGTCGGCCGAAAGCTCCCAGTTGCTGTAGCCGCGCTCGCCGCTGCCGTAGGGCGTGGCGTCGGTGTGGCCGGCCAGGGCGATGCGGTTCTCCACGTCGCCCAGGGCGGCGCCGATCTCGCGCAGGATGTCGCGCATGTAGGGTTTGACCAGCGCGCTGCCGGTGTCGAACATCGGCCGGTTCTGCTGGTCGACGATCTGGATGTGCAGGCCGTCGAGGGTTTTCTCCAGCTGGATCTGGGAGCCGAACTCCGAGAGCTTGGGGTTCTTCTCGATCAGCGTGGTGATCTTGCGTTCGAGCGCGTCGATGCGCGCGGCGTCGCGGCGCATCGAGTCGGCACGCGCCATCTGGGCGCCGATCAGCTTGGCCGCGCGCTCGGCCTCGCCGCTGTCCATCTGCCCGAAAGACTTGCTCAGGTCGCGCCCGCCGCCGGGCAGGATGCTGCTGCTGTTGCCGGTGCCCGGGCCGCCCATGAGCGAGACCTTCACCGGCGACTGGAAATAGCTCGCAATGCCCTGCAGCTCGCCCTTGGCCGTGGAGCCCAGCAGCCACATGAGCAGGAAGAAGGCCATCATCGCGGTCACGAAGTCGGCGTACGCGATCTTCCACGCACCACCATGGGCGGCATGGCCGCCCTTCTTGATGCGCTTGATGATGATGGGCTGGAGCTTTTTTCCATCACCGGCCATATCGAGCTCCCGGCATCATTTCTTTTTCACGTGGGTTTCGAGCTCGGCGAAGGTCGGCCGCACGTCGGCGAACAGCACCTTGCGGCCAAACTCGATCGCGGTCAGCGGCGCATAGCCCTGCATGCTGGAGAGCAGCGTGGTCTTGACGCACAGCAGTTCCTTGCTGCCCTCTTCCATCTTCTGGTCCAGCAGGCCGCCGAGCGGCTCGAACACGCCATACGCCAGCAGAATGCCCAGGAAGGTACCGACCAGGGCCGAACCGATCATGGCGCCGAGCACGGCGGGCGGCTGGCCGACCGAGCCCATGGTGTTCACCACCCCCAGCACGGCGGCCACGATGCCGAAGGCCGGCAGGCCGCCGGCCAGCCGGCCGATGGCGGCCACCGGGGCGTGCGCCTCCTGGTGGTGGGTTTCGATCTCGGCGTCCATCAGCGACTCGATCTCGTGCGCGTTGAGGTTGCCCGAGACCATCATGCGCAGGTAGTCGGTGATGAACTCGACCACGTGGTGGTCGGCCGCGATGGTGGGGTATTTCTTGAACAGCGCCGATTCGTGCGGGTTCTCCACGTCCTGCTCGATCGCCATCAGCCCTTCCTTGCGGGCCTTCTGCAGGATGTCGAATAGCAGCGCGAGCAGCTCCATGTAACGCGCCTTGGTGTAGCGGCTGCCCTTGAAGCACTGGGCCAGGCCTTTGAACGAGGCCTTGACCACCTTCATCTGGTTGTTGATGAGGAAGGCGCCCAGGGCCGCACCCAGGATGGTCGTCAGCTCGAAAGGCAGCGCCTTGAGCACGACACCGATGTTGCCTCCGTGGAATATGAATACCCCGAAGATGCAAACCATCGAAACCACGAAACCAATGATGACGAACATGTTCTTGTGCCTGGAAGAGGACGCGGCACACCGGCGCACGCGTGACTTGGAGGAATGTGTTTTCTATCGGTCAACTCTAGGTGGGAATGAAGGAGGCCATAAACGCGAAATGGACCCGCATCGGGGTCCATTTCAGGGTTTGAGCGAAAAGGCTCGGGTTCAGTGCAGTCGCAGGCCGCCGTTGGCGCTGCCCTTGCCGGCGCGGGCCGGCGGCTGGCACAGGCCGCAGACGAAATGGCGGTTTTCGTAGGGCTCGGTGACGAAATGGCCACCGCAGCAGGAGCACTTGGTCAGGGTGAGCATGCCGTTGTCGACGAACTTCACCAGGCGCCAGGCGCGGGTGACAGACAGCAGCGGCTCGATGGCGCTGGCCTGCATCTGTTCGCTGTAGAGGCGGAAGGCCTTGATGACCGTGTCGATCTCTTCGAGTTCGCTGGTCTTGGACAGGTATTCGTGGATGTTGAGGAACAGCGACGAGTGGATGTTGGGCTGCCAGGTCAGGAACCAGTCGGTCGAGAAGGGCAGCTGGCCCTTGGACGGCGACTTGCCGGCGACTTCCTTGTACAGGCGCAGCAGGCGCTCGTAGGACAGGCTGGTTTCGTACTCCAGGACCTGAAGGCGGGCGCCGAGCTGGATCAGGGCGACAGCGCGCTCGATGTCACGCGACTCGTTGAGGATGCTCTTGCCTGCGGCCATGGTGGGCTCCTGGATGAAACGGGAGAGAGAGAAAAGGAAAGAAGAAGGAAAAGCGGGGAGCGCGGCTCAGTGAGCGGCCATGGACTCGGCGAAACGGCCGGCCATCAGGATGCTGGCGTGCAGCTGGGTGGTGGTGCTGTTGTCCACCTTCTTCACGTTGTGGCTGGTCAGCAGGTTCCACACCAGGTCGTCGTCGACGCGGAAGCGGCACAGCAGCATGTTGCTGGAAGCGATCTTGAGCAGTTGCGCGGTCGACAGCATGCCCAGCAGGTCGGCGGCCTCTTCGGTCAGGCCCAGGCGGTACAGGGCTTCGGCGCGGTCCTTGCGGATCAGGTTCTGCGCCAGCATGAGGTACGTCAGGTTGGCTTCGCGGATTTCTGCCAGGAGTTGTTCGCTGTCCATGATGTTTCCTTCTTTCAGTGAGAGCCGCTGTTTGTTGGCCCGATGTATGAATTGTGTCGAGCGGTAAAAAAACTTGAATCGGGAAATGTCTGTCCGTTGCGTCAGGTGTGCAGCACCCCCTTGTCAGACAGATGCCTACAACCTTGGTACTCAAAACGGTCCCGCCTGTGGAGTGGACGCATCCGTCCAGAGGCGTCAAGGGTCCGGCTCCGCCGGCCCGAGACGCCGTCCCCCCTCGAAGCGCCGAAGGCGCGCCACAGAGGGGGGAAGCCGCAAAGCGGCGCAGGGGGGAGCCCCTTAAAGCCACGAACTGGCGCCGAACGGCCCGCTTTATCCGCCGGTTGGATTGCAGACAAACCTCAAGAATCTCCCCTCATCACCGAAATTGACTCAACGAACTTCCAAATGGGTTCGTCGTCCGGCCAGCAAAGGCGGCGAGCAGCGACGGTGGAGGCCCGCAAGGGTCGACACGGCGATGGGCAGTGATGCCCATGAAGCCGGTTCACTTTCCAAGTCCATTTACAGGAGTTAGTTATGACCACCATCAACACGAACGTGATGTCGATGAATGCTCAGCGCAATCTGAGCAGCTCGGCCAGCTCGTTGGCCACTTCCATGCAGCGCCTGTCTTCGGGCTTGCGCGTCAACAGCGCCAAGGACGATGCCGCCGGCCTGGCCATCTCCGAGCGCATGAACACCCAGGTGCGCGGCCTCAACGTGGCCGCACGCAACGCCAACGACGGCATCTCGCTGGCCCAGACCGCTGAAGGCGCCCTGGGCAAAGTGGGCGACATGCTGCAGCGCATGCGCGAACTGGCCGTGCAGTCGGCCAACGCTTCCAACAACGGCAGCGACCGCACCGCGCTCAACGCCGAGGTGCAGCAGCTGCGCCAGGAAATCGACCGCGTGGCCAAGACCACGTCGTTCAACGGCACCAAGCTGCTCGACGGCTCGTTCGCCAACGCCACCTTCCAGGTCGGTGCCAACGCCGGCGAAGGCATCTCCATCGACAGCATCGTCAACTCCAACTCCGCGGCGCTGGGCCAGACCGCCGTGCACGTCACCCCCAAGATCGTGCCGCCGGCCACACCCGTTGCGCCAGCCGTGCTGGCCGCCATCCCGGCCGGTGGCGCCACGCCGCTCTCGATCGACGACGCCAACGGCAACGCGGTCAATCTCGGCCCCATCGGTGAGGCCACCACGCTGGCCCAACGCGCGGGCCAGATGGTGGACGCGATCAACGCCAAGTCCTCCGACACCGGCGTGTTCGCCCGCCCGACCTACACCGCCGGCGTGATGGACGGCTACGAGGTGTTCGCCGAGCGCGCGGTCGTGGCCGCCGACTTTGGCAACTTCGCCGCCGGCACCACCGGTGCGGGCGTCAACACCGCCGCCGCGGTGGACTCCTTCGTGGAGGACATCAACGTCAACTCCTTCGGCGACTCGCAGCTGGCGCTCAAGGTGATCGACAACGCGATCAACGCCATCAACAGCTCGCGCGCCGACCTCGGTGCCCTGCAAAGCCGCTTCGAGAACGCCGTGGCCAACATCCAGATCACCGGCGAGAACATCTCCGCCGCGCGTGGCCGCATCGTCGATGCCGACTTCGCCAAGGAAACGTCGAACCTCTCGCGCGCCCAGATCCTGCAACAGGCCGGCACCGCCATGGTGGCGCAGGCCAACCAGATTCCCCAGGGGGTGCTCTCGCTGCTGCGCTCCTGATCGAGCGCGCACATCCGCATGCGCCGTGCCGAACGGCGATTGCGGGATGCACAGACCGCATGCCCTGGCGTGCGGTGCGTACATCCCGGAGGAAACAGAACATGAACCGACACGCCACCCTTCACCGACTGCCGCGCTCCGCGCAGCGGGAGATCTGACATGGCCATCACCTCCACCGGCCTGGCCAGCGGCGTCCCGATCGACACCATCGTCTCCCAGCTGGTCGCGCTCGAGCGCGCGCCCCTGGCGGGCCTGCAGACGCAGGCCACCAAGATCCAGAGCAAGATCTCGCTCTTCGGCACCCTGACGTCGATGATGAATTCGCTCGGCGAGCTCGGCACCAAACTGGCCGACCCGAACGCCTTCAAGGCCGTCAAGGGCAGCTCTTCGCTGGCCGCCGCCGTGGGCGTCACCGTGGCGGCGGGCACCGCGCCCACCGCGATGTCGGTCGAAGTCTCCCAGCTGGCCCGGGCGCAATCCACGGCCACGCTGGCGGTGCCGAAAGACACCGCCATGGGCGCGGGCAGCCTGAAGATCACCCTGGGCGACTGGAGCTCGGGCTCCTTCGTGGCCGGCGACAAGGCCGCCGTGGACATCCAGATCCTCGACGGCGAAGACACCCTCACGGCGATCGCGGCCAAGATCAACGCCACCGACTCGGGCGTGACCGCCACCGTGCTGCGCGATGCTTCGGGCGAGCGCCTGCTGATGCGCTCCAAGGAAACCGGCGAGGCCATGGGCTTCGAGATGCAGGTGACCGATGCCGACGGCGACCCCGCCGCCGGCCTCTCCCGCCTGGCGGTGCAGGGCGGTGTGGCCTCTGGCGTGCAGATCACGCACGGCGCGAACGCCCTGGCCACCATCAACGGCATCGCCATCGAGTCGGCCAGCAACACCTACAAGGACGGCCTGCCCGGCATCACGCTGCAGTTCTCCCAGACCACCACCGCGCCGGTCGAGGTGTCCATCACCAACGACAAGGAGGCGATGACCAAGACCATCCAGTCCTTCGTCGATGCGTACAACTCGCTCAACGACATGCTCAGCAGCACCACGGGCTACAACGCCGACACCAAGGTGGCGGGCTCGCTGCAGGGCGACAGCACCGCCGTGGGCCTGCAGAACGCGCTGCGCGGCATGATGCGCTCGTTCACGCCGGGCGGTGAATTCACCACGCTGGCCGACATCGGCATCGAGATCAAGTCCGGCGGCAAGATGAGCGTCGACAGCACCAAGCTCGGCAAGGCGCTGGACAACCCCCAGGCGGTGCAGAACCTCTTCAACGCCGACCACGTCGACCCCACGGCGCAGGGTTTCGGCGAAAAGCTCAAGACCTTCGCCGAGGGTTTCGCGGGCGCCAGCGGCACGCTGACCTCGCGCACCGAGTCGCTGCGCGAGGCCGCCAAGCGCAACACCAAGGAACAGGACAAGGTCAACGAGCGCGCCACGCGCGCCGAATCGCGTTACCTCAAGCAGTACAACGCGATGGACGCGATGGTGGGCCAGCTCAACTCGCTGAACGCCTTCGTCACGCAGCAAATTGCCCAGTGGAACAAATCGTCGAGCTGATCGGCGGCCTGTTTCGCCCCACGAATGCCCTGGCGCCCCCCGGCGACCAGGGCTTTTTTTCGTGCGCTTTTCCGCGGCGGCAGCCGGTCGGGGCCGAATTCCTCAAGAAAACGTGGCAGGCACCGAAATAGGTGACAACGAACTTCTCCATGGGTTCGTGGCCCGGGCAGCCGGGCAGTCAGCCCAACCACTCAACCGGAGTTCCTCATGACCACCATCAACACGAACGTGATGTCGATGACCGCCCAGCGCAACCTGGGCACCACCTCCAGCTCGCTGGCCACGTCCATGCAACGCCTGTCCTCGGGTCTGCGCGTGAACAGCGCCAAGGACGACGCCGCCGGCCTGGCCATCTCCGAGCGCATGAACGCCCAGGTCCGTGGCCTGAGCGTGGCCTCGCGCAACGCCAACGACGGCATCTCCCTGGCACAGACCGCTGAAGGCGCCCTGGGCAAGGTCGGCGACATGCTGCAGCGCATGCGCGAACTGGCCGTGCAATCGGCCAACGCCTCCAACAACAGCAGCGACCGCACCGCCCTGCAGGCCGAAGTGACCCAGCTGCGCTCGGAAATCGACCGCGTGGCCAAGACCACCTCGTTCAACGGCACCAAGCTGCTCGACGGCACCTTCGCCAACGCCACCTTCCAGGTCGGCGCCAACGCCGGTGAAGGCATCGCCATCGACTCCATCGTCAGCGCCAACTCCGCCTCGCTGGGCAACACCTCGCTGGCCACCTCGACCAGCGCGATCAACGACGGCACCGCCCTGACGGCCATCGCCGCCGGCACGCTGACCGTGCGCGGCGTCGCCCTCGGCCCGGTCGCTGTCGCCACCACCGCCGCCGAGCGCAACACGCAGGTGGTGGACGCGATCAACGCCAAGTCCTCCGACACCGGCGTGTTCGCCCGCACCACCTACAACGCCGGCGGCGCCGCCACCGGCTTCGAGGTGTTCTCCGACACCGCCATCACGGCCGCCAGCTTCGTCGGCTTTGGCGCCACCACCACCGGCGCGGCCCCGGCCGACAGCGCCGCCGCCACGAGCCAGCTCGAAGACATCAGCGTGAACAGCTTCGGCGACGCCCAGAAGGCGCTGAAGGTGATCGACACCGCCATCAACTCGATCAACAGCTCGCGCGCCGACCTCGGTGCCCTGCAAAGCCGCTTCGAGAACGCCGTGGCCAACATCCAGATCACCGGCGAGAACATCTCCGCTGCCCGTGGCCGCATCGTGGACGCCGACTTCGCCAAGGAAACCTCCAACCTCTCGCGCGCCCAGATCCTGCAGCAGGCCGGCACCGCGATGGTCGCGCAGGCCAACCAGGCACAACAAGGCGTGCTGTCCCTGCTGCGTTGATCGAAACCACAACATCCCCCATTTTTTGAACGGAACCCATCATGACCACCATCAACACGAACGTGATGTCGATGACCGCCCAGCGCAACCTGGGTACCACCTCCAGCTCGCTGGCCACGTCCATGCAGCGCCTGTCCTCGGGTCTGCGCGTGAACAGCGCCAAGGACGACGCCGCCGGCCTGGCCATCTCCGAGCGCATGAACGCCCAGGTCCGTGGCCTGAGCGTGGCCTCGCGCAACGCCAACGACGGCATCTCCCTGGCCCAGACCGCTGAAGGCGCGCTGGGCAAGGTCGGCGACATGCTGCAGCGCATGCGCGAACTGGCCGTGCAATCGGCCAACGCCTCCAACAACAGCAGCGACCGCACCGCCCTGCAGGCCGAAGTCACGCAGCTGCGCTCGGAAATCGACCGCGTCGCCAAGACCACCTCGTTCAACGGCACCAAGCTGCTCGACGGCACCTTCGCCAACGCCACCTTCCAGGTCGGCGCCAACGCTGGTGAAGGCATCGCCATCGACTCCATCGTCAGCGCCAACTCCACCTCGCTGGGCAACACCTCGCTGGTCACCGGTGCCGGCACCATCACCTCGACGGCCGGCGCGAACGTCGCCATCGCCGCCGGTGCGCTGACGGTCAAGGGCACGGCCCTGGGCCCGATCGCCGCCGCGGCATCGGCCGCCGAGCGCACCACGCAGGTGGTGGACGCGATCAACGCCAAGTCCTCCGACACCGGCGTGTTCGCCCGCGCCACCTACACGGCCGGCGTGGCCACGGGCTTCGAGACTTTCTCCGAAGGCGCCATCGCCGTGGCCGACTTCGGTGGCTTCACCGCCGCCGCCACCGGCACGGTCGCCGTGGGTGCCGCCGCCGCCAGCCAGCTCGACGACATCAACGTCAGCAGCTTCGGCGATGCCCAGAAGGCGCTGAAGGTGATCGACAACGCGATCAACTCGATCAACAGCTCGCGCGCCGACCTCGGTGCCCTGCAAAGCCGCTTCGAGAACGCCGTGGCCAACATCCAGATCACCGGCGAGAACATCTCCGCCGCCCGTGGCCGCATCGTCGACGCCGACTTCGCCAAGGAAACCTCCAACCTCTCGCGCGCCCAGATCCTGCAGCAGGCCGGCACCGCCATGGTGGCCCAGGCCAACCAGGCACAACAAGGCGTGCTGTCCCTGCTGCGCTGATCGCAACAGGCATCGCCCCACAGGGCGGTTGCGCGGCGAAGGCCGGGCAACCGCCCTTTTTCTTGGCCGGTCGCCCGCACCCGATGAACGGGGCTTGACACGACGACAGGTGGCCACCGGGGGGCTAAAGATTCCTGAGGCGCCACCGAAATTAGATTCAACGAACTTCTCCATGGGTTCGTGGCCCGGGCAGCCGGGCAGTCAGCCCAACCACTTCACAGGAGTTAGTTATGACCACCATCAACACGAACGTCATGTCGATGACCGCCCAGCGCAACCTGGGCACCACCTCCAGCTCGCTGGCCACGTCCATGCAGCGCCTGTCCTCGGGTCTGCGCGTGAACAGCGCCAAGGACGACGCCGCCGGCCTGGCCATCTCCGAGCGCATGAACGCCCAGGTCCGAGGCCTGAGCGTCGCCGCCCGCAACGCCAACGACGGCATCTCGCTGGCCCAGACCGCTGAAGGCGCCCTGGGCAAGGTCGGCGACATGCTGCAGCGCATGCGCGAACTGGCTGTGCAATCGGCCAACGCCTCCAACAACAGCAGCGACCGCACCGCCCTGCAGGCCGAAGTGACCCAGCTGCGCTCGGAAATCGACCGCGTCGCCAAGACCACCTCGTTCAACGGCACCAAGCTGCTCGACGGCACCTTCGCCAACGCCACCTTCCAGGTCGGCGCCAACGCCGGTGAAGGCATCGCCATCGACTCCATCGTCAGCGCCAACTCCACCGCCCTGGGCCAGCTCAGCGCCACCGAGCACTTCGTGGCCGCCGTGGCCGCGCCCTCGACGGCCGCCAACGCCGCCATCCCGGCCGGCACGGCGGGCTGGAGCATCAAGAACGCCGCTGGCGTGGACGTGGCCCTGGGTGGCATCGGTGCCTCGACCACCGCCGCCCAGCGCACCACGCAGGTGGTGGACGCGATCAACGCCAAGTCGGCCGACACCGGCGTGTTCGCCCGCGAAACCGGCGCCGGCGCCTATGAAATCTTCTCCAGCCGCGACCTGACCGCCGCCACCGACTTCGGCGCCGCCTTCACCGCCGCCGCCACCGGCGCGCCTGGCGACACCGCCCCTCCCGGCACCCTGACCACGCTGTCGGCGATCAACGTCAACAGCTTCGGCGACGCCCAGAAGGCGCTGCAGGTGATCGACAAGGCGATCAACTCGATCAACAGCTCGCGCGCCGACCTCGGCGCCCTGCAAAGCCGCTTCGAGAACGCCGTGGCCAACATCCAGATCACCGGCGAAAACATCTCCGCCGCCCGTGGCCGCATCGTCGATGCCGACTTCGCCAAGGAAACCTCCAACCTCTCGCGCGCCCAGATCCTGCAGCAGGCCGGTACCGCGATGGTCGCGCAGGCCAACCAGGCACAACAAGGCGTGCTGTCCCTGCTGCGCTGATCTCGCCAGGTCATCGCCCCACAGGGCGGTTGCATGGCAGAAGCCGTGCAACCGCTTTTTTTTGCCCCACTGACTCAGCCGCCGTTCCCTCATTCCACGGGAGTCCCCCATGACCACCATCAACACGAACGTGATGTCAATGACCGCCCAGCGCAACCTGGGCACCACCTCCAGCTCGCTGGCCACCTCCATGCAGCGCCTGTCTTCGGGCCTGCGCGTGAACAGCGCCAAGGACGATGCCGCCGGCCTGGCCATCTCCGAGCGCATGAACGCGCAAGTTCGCGGCCTGAACGTCGCGGTGCGCAACGCCAACGACGGCATCTCCCTGGCACAGACCGCCGAAGGCGCGCTGGGCAAGGTCGGCGACATGCTGCAGCGCATGCGCGAGCTGTCCGTGCAATCGGCCAACGCCTCCAACAACAGCAGCGACCGCACCGCCCTGCAGGCCGAAGTCACGCAGCTGAGCCAGGAGATCGACCGCGTGGCCAAGACCACCGCCTTCAACGGCACCAAGCTGCTCGACGGCAGCTTCGCCAACGCCACCTTCCAGGTCGGCGCCAACGCCGGTGAAGGCATCGCCATCGATTCCATCGTGTCGGTCAAGCTGGACTCGATGGGCTCCCCCAGCTCGATGGGCTACACGACGATCCAGGTCTCCACGGAGATGGTGCTGGGCTCGCTCACGGACCTGACGGCGGTCACCGCCGGCACGCTGCAAATCAACGCCGTCCCGGGCGACAACACCTCGGCGGTGTCGCTGGGCGCCATCAAGGCCGCCGCCAACGCCACCGAGCGCGCAGGCCAGATCGTGGATGCGGTGAACGCCCGGTCCGCCGACACCGGCGTGTTCGCCAAGCTGTCGTACAACGCGGCCGGCGCGCTGACGGGCTACCACCTGTTCTCGGAAAAAACCGCCTTCAGCGCGGCCGCAGACCTCGCGGGCTTCAACACGGCGGCCACCGGCAACCTGCAGGCCGGCGCGATGTTCGCCGGCGCCTACGACATGCGGGGCATCTCCGTCGCGTCGGCGGGCGGTGCCCAGTTGTCGCTCAAGATCATCGACAAGGCCATCAACGACGTGAACAGCTCGCGCGCCAACCTCGGTGCCCTGCAAAGCCGCTTCGAGAACGCCGTGGCCAACATCCAGATCACTGGCGAGAACATCTCCGCTGCCCGTGGCCGCATCGTCGATGCCGACTTCGCCAAGGAAACCTCCAGCCTCTCGCGCGCCCAGATCCTGCAGCAGGCCGGCACCGCGATGGTCGCCCAGGCCAACCAGGCACAACAAGGCGTGCTGTCCTTGCTGCGCTGATCGCGCCCGTTCATCGACAGGGCGGTGGCGCGATGACTTGCGCCACCGCCCTTCGTCGTTTTTGCCCCGTTTATCGACGGTTCAAATCGCGCGCAAACGCTCAAGATACGAAGCAAGCCACCGAAAACAGATGCCAGGGGCCGCTCAAGGCCCGATCGCGGGAAACTGTTCACTAAAGGATGTAAAGCATGAACTTCACCCACCAAATGGAGCCGCTCATGCCTACAGTCCGCCCACTGGGTGCCGATACAGAAAGGTATCAGACCACAGCAGGACACCCAGCCATGTTCACCTCCGTCAACACCCGCGCCGCCTCCACCTACAAACGTGTTGCCGTCGACACCGGCGTGCAGACGGCCGACCCGCACCAGCTGGTCAGCCTGCTGTTCGACGCGTTGATCCAGAGCCTGAACCTGGCGCGCGGCGCGATGGAGCGCCAGGACGTGGCCAGCAAGGGCGCGGCCATCGGCAAGGCGATCCGGATCGTGGAAGAAGGCCTCAAGGCCGGCCTGAACCTGCAGGAAGGCGGCGAACTGGCCGCCAACCTCAAAGGCCTCTATGAGTACAGCGTGCAGCGCCTGACCCTGGCCAACCTGCGCAACGACGCGGCACCGATCCACGAGGTCCTGAACCTCATCGAACCCCTGGCCGACTCCTGGAAACAGATTCGCGCCGGCGCCCTCCAGGGAGCCTGACATGGAGCACCATCTTTTGGACTACTACAAAGCCATCGAGAACACCAGCCGCCAGATGCTGGAAGCCGCACAGACGGAAAACTGGGACCAGGTGGTGCGCCTCGAAGGTGCCTGCGCGGTGCTGATCGCCCAGCTGCGCCACAAGTCGAACATCGAGCAGCTCGATGCCGATCAGCGCAAGGAAAAGACGAAGATCATGCAGCGCATCCTGCGCATCGACGCCGAGATCCGCTGCCTGGCGGAACCCTGGCTCAATGACCTAGCGCAGATGATCGACCGGAGCAGCCCCGCCCCGATGCATTGAACGGGTCCGGAGCGAAATGAATGAATCCAGAGATACCGCGGAACCGGCTTTGCCGGGCCGCTGGTATCGCCCCTGGAAGGGGGATGCGGCTACACGCAGTGAGCAAGCAACGGGGTGGAGCCGTTCTAGACGCTCATGTTCATGATGTCGGAATAGGCCTGAACCATGCGGTTGCGCACGTGCAGCGTGGCCTGGAAACCGACCTGGGCCTTCTGCATCGCCAGCATGGTTTCTTCCAGGCTCACCTTGGGGTTGCCCAGCTGAACCTGGGTCTGCAGTTTGGAAGCAGCCTCCTGCGAAGCGCTGACTTCCTTGAGTGCCGACTTGAAGTTGGCGGCGAATCCGCCCTCCACCCCACCGGCGGCGCCGGGGCGTTTCAGGGCGGTCGAGCCGATGCCGTTCAAGGCCTGGCTGCTCAGAGGGGAAATGCGCATGTCCATGGCGGACTCCTTCGACAAGATATGACGCCCTGATGCTAGAGGGCGCCCTGCCCCGACGGGGCGGGAATAAGGGCACAAACCCCCGCCTTTTCATGGCTATGGTGCGGGCACCGGGACCGAATAATCGACTGCAACAGGGTGTATCTCGCCCTGCCATCGATCATCTACCCGAGCCCCGAACGCCATGAGCACCACCGCCGTTGCCGAACTGGATGTCACGCCGACCGCCGCGAAGGAGCGCAGCGCTTTCGGTGACGGCTTCGCGCGCATGGACCAGGCCCAGAAGATCAAGCTCGGCCTGGGCGCCCTGGCCCTGCTGGCGATCGCCCTGGCCTTCTTCTTCATGGGCCGCCAGCCGGAATGGCGCGTGCTCTACGCCAACCTGGGCGACAAGGACGGCGGCGCGATCGTGGCCCAGCTGTCCCAGATGAACGTGCCCTACAAGCACGCCGAGGGCGGCCAGGCCATCATGGTGCCGGCCGACAAGGTGCACGACACCCGCCTGCGCCTGGCCTCGCAAGGCCTGCCCAAGGGCTCGGTCACCGGCTTCGAGCTGATGGAAGCCAACCGCTTCGGCATGACCCAGTTCCAGGAACGCCTGACCTTCCAGCGCGGCCTGGAAGGTGAACTCACCCGCTCCATCCAGTCGCTCTCCTCCGTGCAGAGCGCCCGCATCCACCTCGCGCTGCCGAACCAGAACGGTTTCTTCCGCGAACAGCAGAAACCCAGCGCCTCGGTGCTGCTCACGCTGCACCCCGGCCGCACGCTGGACCGGGCGCAGGTCGCCGGCATCGTGCACCTGGTGGCCTCCAGCGTGCCCGAGATGAACCCCAAGGCGGTCAGCATCGTGGACGATGCCGGCAACCTGCTCTCCAGCCCGCCCGACGGCCAGGCCCAGGGCGCCGACACCCAGAAGCTGCAGTACGTGCAGCAGCTCGAACAGCTCTACACCCGCCGCATCATGGAGATGCTGGAGCCGCTGGTGGGCCGCAACAACGTCAAGGCCCAGGTCAGCGCCGAGGTCGATTTCTCGCAGGTCGAATCCACCAGCGAACAGCACCGCCCCAACCAGGGCCCGGAGGCCACCGCCACGGTGCGCAGCCAGCAGACCGTGGAAGACGGCAGCGGCCCGCGCGCGCAACCCTCGGGCGTGCCCGGCGCGGTGAGCAACCAGCCCCCCGCCACCGGCACCGCGCCCATCAACGGCGCGGCCGCGCCCGTGGGCGTGGCCAGCGGCCAGGGCGCCGGCGGCCAGGGTGGCAACTCGCGCCGCGAGTCGGTGGTGAACTACGAGGTCGACAAGACGGTCAAGGTGGTGCGCGAATCCAGCGGCCAGGTGCGCCGCCTGAGCGCAGCGGTGGTGATCAACCACCGCACCACGGTGGACAAGGCCGGCAAGGAAACCAGCACCCCGATCCCGCCGCAGCAGCTCGAACAGATGACCGCCCTGGTGCGCGAAACCATCGGCTTCAACAAGGACCGTGGCGACTCGGTCAACGTGGTCAACGCGGCCTTCAACGTCGAGAAGACCAGCGAAGTCGATGCCGCCGCCTGGTGGCAGCAGTCGGACAACCAGGAGCTGCTGCGCAGCCTGGCCTGGCCGCTGGGCATGGTGGGCCTGGGCCTGCTGGTGCTCATGGGCATGGTGCGCCCCGGCCTCAAGCTGATGAAGACCCCGGCCGCCCGCCGCCTGGAAACCACCCCGGTGCAACCGCTCAACGCGGTGCTCAACGAATCGCCCGAGCGCCCCGGCCTGCCCATGCCCAGCAACGAGGTCACCGCCGAAGCGCAGCGCCTCTCCGATGCCAAGCGCCTGGCGCTGGAGAACCCGGCCGCCGTGGCCAACATCGTCAAGGGCTGGGTCAACGGCGAAGCCCCCGCCTGACCTTCGCCCTCCCACGCCCACCACCGAGAGCCCCCCATGGAAGACCAGGGAATCCAGGACGCCGCCATCTTTCTCATGTCGCTGGGCGAAGAGGAAGCGGCCGAGGTGTTCAAGCACCTCTCGCCCAAAGAGGTGCAGAAGCTGGGCGAGACCATCGCCAAGACGCGCGCGGTCTCGCACGAGCGCGTGGACCAGGTGATGCAGAAATTCACCAACGCGGCCTCGTCGCAGAGCCTGCTGGTGTCCGACACCGACAACTACGTGCGCGCGGTGCTCAAGCGCGCGCTCGGCGACGACAAGGCCTCGCTGCTGATCGACCGCATCCTGCAGGGCGGCGACGTCTCTGGCATCGAAAGCCTGAAGTGGATGGACCCGCTGTCCATCGCCGAGCTGCTGCGCAACGAACACCCACAGATCGTGGCCGCCATCCTGGTGCACCTGGAGTCGGACCAGACCGCCGGTGTGCTCAAGAACTTCACCGAACGCACCCGCAACGAGGTGATGCTGCGCATCGCCACGCTCGAAGGCATCCAGCCGACCGCGCTGAAAGACCTCAACGAGGTGCTCTACAAGGTGCTGGCCGGCGGCGACAAGATCCGCAAGACCTCCATGGGCGGCGTGAAGACCGCCGCCGAGATCATCAACATGATGGGCACCCAGATCGAAACCTCGGTGATCGAGTCGATCCGCGAGTTCGACGCCGACCTGGCGCAGAAGATCATGGACAAGATGTTCACCTTCGAGGACCTGCTCAAGCTCGACGGCAAGTCGGTCCAGACGGTGCTCAAGGAAGTGGCGACCGATTCGCTGGTGATCGCGCTCAAGGGCGCCACCAACGAGCTGCGCGACCTGGTGCTGGGCAACATGTCCAGCCGCGCGGCCGAAGCCCTGCGCGAAGACCTGGAGTCGCGCGGCCCGGTGCGCCTGTCGGAAGTGGAAGCGCAACAGAAGGAGATCCTCAAGGTCGTGCGCCGCCTGTCCGACGAAGGCCAGATCGTGATCATGGGCGGCGGCGAAGACGAGGCATTCGTATGACCCCCCGCGTCGCCTTCGGCGCCTCCCCCCTGAAAGGGGGGCGACACCTGGGGCCGGCGAAGCCGGACCCTCGGTGCCCCTGGTCGGGCGCTTCTTCGTCCGAAGCAAGGTAACACCTCATGGCATCCACCAAACCCAATCCGCATTCCCGCTTCATCCCGCGCGAGGAGATCGACGGCGTCGCCGCCTGGCACTTCTCCGCCGTGGACGGCAGCGACGACCTGCCCAAGGCCACCCCGGTGGACGGTGCGACCAGCGAAGGCGTGACCTCCGAGGTGCTGCAGGAAGCGCGCCAGCAGGCGTACGCCGAAGGCTTCGCGCGCGGCCACGACGCCGGCGGCCAGGAAGTGCGCGACGCGCTGGAGGCCACGGTGCGCAAGACCGCCGAGGAAACGGCGGTGCGCATGGCCCAGCTGCTGCACAACACGCGCGACCACCTCAAGAAGAGCGAGGATCAGATTTCGCGCCACATCCTGGAGCTGGCCTGCGATCTGGCGCGCCAGGTGGTGCGCCAGGAACTGCGCAGCGACCCCGGCCACCTCCGCCCGGTGATCACCGAGGCCCTGGGCCAACTGGTGGACGACGGCCAGCCCGCCACCGTGCGCATGAATCCGGCGGACCTCGCCATGATGAAGGGCGCGCTGCAGGAGAACATGGGCAACCACCCCGCCGAGTTCGTGGCCGACGCGGCCATCAGCCCGGGCGGCTGCCTGATCGAGTCGGCCACCATGACGGTGGACGCGACCATCGAGAAACGCTGGTCGCGCGCCGTGGGCAACCTCGGCATGGAATCGGCCTGGAACCCGGGGAACGCCGATGTCTGACAGCATTTTCGGAACCGAAAGCCGCTGGGACAACTTCATGGAAGACGTGCGCGCCAACGCCGCCGTCAAGACGCCGCTGGAAGTGCGCGGCACCCTCACCCGCCTGGCCGGCCTGGTGCTCGAAGCGGTGGGCCTGAAGGTGCCGGTGGGCTCGCAATGCCTGATCGACAACGGCCACAAGGACCCGGTGCTCGCCGAGGTGGTCGGCTTCTCCAACGACCGCGCCTACCTGATGCCCGCTGGCGACACGCACGGCCTGTCCAGCGGCGCGAGCGTGACGCCGCTAGCCCCCTACCGCACGGTGCCGCGCGTGGGCCAGGCCAACAAGCCGCCCTCGCCCGACGACCGCGGCACGCTGCGCCTGCCGCTGGGCGCCGGCCTGCTCGGCCGCGTGGTCGATTCGCACGGCAACCCGCTGGACCACCAGGGCCCCATCCTCAACGTGGACATCGAACCGATGGACCGCGCCCCGCTCAACGCCATGGACCGCGATCCCGTGCGCGAGCCGCTGGACACCGGCGTGCGCGCCATCAACTCGCTGCTCACCGTCGGGCGCGGCCAGCGCATCGGCCTGTTCGCCGGCTCCGGCGTGGGCAAGAGCGTGCTGCTGGGCATGATGGCCCGCTACACCAAGGCCGACGTGATCGTGGTCGGCCTGATCGGCGAGCGCGGCCGCGAGGTGAAGGAATTCATCGAGGACATCCTCGGCGCCGAGGGCCGCCAGCGCTCGGTGGTGGTGGCCGCGCCGGCCGACGCACCGCCGCTGGTGCGCATGCAGGGCGCCGCCTACGCCACCGCGATCGCCGAGCGCTTCCGCGACGACGGCCTGGACGTGCTGCTGCTCATGGACTCGCTCACCCGCTACGCCATGGCGCAGCGCGAGATCGCGCTGGCCATCGGCGAGCCGCCCGCCACCAAAGGCTACCCGCCGTCCTGCTTCGCCAAGCTGCCGCAGCTGGTGGAGCGCAGCGGCAACGGGCTCAACGGCAAGGGCTCGATCACCGCCTTCTACACCGTGCTCTCCGAGGGCGACGACCAGCAGGACCCGATCGCCGACGCGGCGCGCGCCATCCTGGACGGCCACATCGTGCTCTCGCGCGCGCTCGCCGAGTCCGGCCATTTCCCCGCCATCGACGTGGAGGCCTCGGCCTCGCGCGTGATGCACAACGTGGCCGGCAAGGTCCACCTGGAACTGGCGCGCCGCTTCCGCAGCCTGTATTCGCGCTACCAGAAGAGCCGCGACCTGATCCAGCTCGGCGCCTACGTGGCCGGCAGCGACCCGGAGACCGACCGCGCCATCGTGCTCTACCCCGCCCTGCAGCGCTTCCTGATGCAGGACATGCACGAGGCCGCCACCCTGCCCGAGAGCCTGCGCCAGATGCAGGCCGCACTGCAGGACGACAAAGACAAGGCCGCCCCCCAGCGCCAGACCCGCCCGAACCACAACCCGTATGAAGGAAACGCCGGATGACCGCGCTGAACACCCTGCACAAAGTGGTGGAACTCGCCGAGAAGCGGCGCGATGAGGCCCTGGGCGTGGTGGCGCAGATGCAGCGCGAGCTGAAGATGGCCCAGGACCAGATGGACCAGCTGCAGGCCTACGCCCAGGAAGCCGAAGCGCGCTGGGCCGCGCGCAGCGCCGTCGGTGTGGACGCCGCGCTGCTCATGCACCACCGCGAATTCATGCACAAGATCCACCACGCGATGGAGTTCCAGCGCAGCGTGCTGGGCGACCGCGAGCGCCTGGTGGAGACGGCACAGAACCAGGTGCACGCCACGGAGCGCGACCTGGCCGGCCTGCGCAAGTTCACCGACCGCAAGCAGCAGGCCATCGCCCACAAGGCGCAGCGCCAGGAACAGAAACAGACCGACGAAATGGCCCTGTCCATCCACCTGCGCCAGGCGCTGGCCCAGGCGCAGGCCCGCCACGGCTGACCCCGACGACCACGAGCCCGACGACACCATGACCACGACGCACGCCAGCACCCACGCGCCCAAGCCCGCCGAGGCCGCCGCCAAGCCCGCCCAACAGGGCAGCAACGCGCGCGCCAACGCCGACAAGCCGGCCGAAGACCTGTTCGCCAGCCTGCTGAGCCTGGTGAGCGACACGCACCAGGCGCCGACCGAAACGGACGGCGACACCGCGATCGACGCGGCGACCGAGGCCGACGACCAGACCGACCCGAACCCGCTGGCCGCCCTGCTCGCCTGGGCCGTGCCCGGCGCTGCAACGCCCACCGGCACCGCCGCCTCGGGCACCGCACCCGCCGGTGCCGAGGGTGGCGCCCGCGAAGGCGGCATCGACGTCAGCGGCATGACCCGCGTGGACGAAGCCGCACCGACCCTGCCGAACGCGGCGGCCCAGGCCCGCGCAGCCGCCGCCTCGCGCCCGGCCTTCAGCCCGCTGAACCCGAATGCGGCGATCCCCTCCCCGACCGCCGCGGCCCAGCGCGCCGCGGACAGCAACGCCCTGCAGACCGGCGCTCCCGCCATGGTCTGGCAGCGCGGCGCGGTCTCCAGCACCGAAGCCCTGCAACAACAGCAGAGCGCGCAGTTCGCCCAGGTGCGCGCCACCGTCGCCCTCAACGAGCGGCTTGGCGTTTCATCGGCCAGTGCGGAAGTGGGCACCAACCCCGCCGGCCCACGCGAATTTGCGCTGAGCGGCCCCGCCGCCGGCGCCACGGCCACCGGCCCGGCGCAGGACGGCAGCCTGACCGCCGCCAGCGGCACCGCCCCGGGTGACAGCAGCAGCGGCGGCAGCGACGCCTCTTCCCAGTCCTTCACCGACCAGGGCAACGGCGACGGCCGCCACCCAGCCGACGCGCGCGCCGACGCCGAAGCCCCGACCGTGAGCCACTGGGGCACCCAGCACATGCGCCACGCCAGCCTGCGCGTGGGCGGGGAAGGCGCCGACGCCATCGACATCCAGCTCGCCGTGAAGGGCCAGGAGGTGCAGGTGGCCTTCCAGACCGACAACGCCGAGGCGCGCGCCACCCTGCGCGAGAGCGCCGGCGAATCGCTGGCCGACCTGCTGCAGCGCAGCGGCATCCAGCTCGGCGGCGTGTCCGTGGGCTCGCAGGGCCAGGCGCAGGGCGACGGTTCCTCGCACCAGCCCCGCCCGGTCGGCCTGAGCACCGAGGCCCTGGGCCGCGCCAGCCAGGCGGCGGAACCGGCCGCCCGACCGGCCATGGCCCCGCGCACCGACGGCAGCCGGCCCCTGGACGTGTTCGCCTAAGGCTGCTGAATAAGCGCCTTTTCCGGCGCTTATCTGCCGAACGCCGAGGGGGGTGGCGCCCAATAATTCTTTCAACCCCACCCGGTATGGCCGGTGGGCCACATTGAAGGAAGAACATGTCCGCTGCCGCCGCCACTGCCACCGCTGCCGCCCCCGAAGCGCCCAAGAAGAAGAGCAAGAAACTGCTGTTCATCGTGCTCGGCGTGGTCGTGCTCGCGCTGCTCGGCGCCGCCGCCGCGCTGTTCATCCTGAAGAAGAACACCGCCGAAGACGACTACGAGGACGAGGAACACCACCCCGCCGTCGAGGCCAAGAACCCCAAGACCGCCCCCGTGTTCCTGCCGCTGGAGAACATGGTCATCAACCTGGCCGACCCCGGCGGCAACCGCTTCATCCAGCTCGGCCTGACGCTGCAGCTGCAGGACGCTGCCACGGAGACCGCCGTCAAGGCCTACCTGCCCAGCATCCGCAGCCAGGTCCTGGTGCTGATCTCGCAGCGCACGGCCGACGAGATGCTGGCGCTCAAGGGCAAGGAAAAGCTCGCCAGCGACATCATCGGCACGATCTCGAAGGAGATGGGCTACGCCGTCGCCGCCGAGAGCGACGAGGCCCCGCGCAAGAAGAAGTCGAAGGCCGCCGCCAACCCGGTGCAGGCCGTGCTGTTCTCCAGCTTCATCGTTCAATAAACGGGACGACACGCCATGGCCGATTCGTTTCTGTCCCAGGAAGAGATCGACGCCCTTCTGGAAGGCGTCACGGGCGAGAGCCAGAAGCTGGCGAAAGAGGAAGTGCCCACCGGCGGTGTGCGCGACTACAGCCTCTCCAGCCAGGAACGCATCGTGCGTGGGCGCATGCCCACCATGGAAATCGTCAATGAACGCTTCTCGCGCAACCTGCGCCTGGGCCTCTTCAACTTCATCCGCCGCAGCCCCGAGATTTCGGTGGGCGCGGTGCAGGTGCAGAAATACAGCGCCTTCCTGCGCGAGCTGGTGGTGCCGACCAACTTCAACATCATGGCCATCCGCCCGCTGCGCGGCAACGGCCTGGTGGTGTGCGAGCCCACGCTGCTGTTCGGCGTGATCGACAGCCTGTTCGGCGGCAACGGCAAGTTCCACACCCGCATCGAAGGCCGCGACTTCTCGCCCACCGAACAGCGCGTGATCAACCGCCTGGTGGAAGTGGTGTCCGAGGAATACAAGAAGGCCTGGCGCGGTGTGTACCCGATCGAGCTGGCCTACCAGCGCTCGGAGATGCAGCCCCAGTTCGCCACCATCGCCACCCCCAGCGAAATCGTGGTCTCCACCAGCTTCACGCTGGAGATCGGCGACATCACCGGCTCGCTGCACATCTGCATTCCCTACGCCACCCTGGAGCCGATCCGCGACGTGCTGTATTCCAGCGTGCAGGGCGACGCCATCGAAGTGGACCGCCGCTGGGTCAAGCTGCTGAGCCACGAGATCCAGGCCGCCGAGGTGACCATGGTCGCCGAGCTGGCGCAGACCGAAGCCACGGTGGAACAGCTGCTGGCGATGCAGATCGGCGACTTCATCGAACTCGATCGCCACCCCTCGATCAAGGCCCACGTGGACGGCGTGCCCGTTTTCGAATGCCAGTACGGCACCCACAAAGGCAAGTACGCCCTGCGCGTGGAGCGCAACCTGCGGGGCACCGACCTGCACTGGCTGGGAGATTCCTATGTCAACTGAGAGCACCAACACCATGAACGACCCCGTCGCCGACGAATGGGCTCAGGCCCTGGAAGAGCAGGCCGCCACCACCGACAAGATCGCCGACGGTGCACCCGAGTTCGAGGCCAGCACCGCCCCCGTCGCCTCGGGCGCGAGCCCGATGCAGGACATCCAGATGGTGCTGGACATTCCCGTCCAGCTGTCCGTGGAACTGGGCCGCACCCGGGTGCCGATCAAGTACATCCTGCAGCTCGCGCAGGGCTCCATCGTCGAGCTCGACGCGCTGGCCGGCGAACCCATGGACGTGCTCATCAACGGCTACCTGATCGCCCAGGGCGAGGTGGTGGTGGTGAACGACAAGTTCGGCATCCGCCTGACCGACATCGTCACGCCGTCCGAACGCATGCGCCGCGTCAGCCGCACCTGATTCCACCCGAACCGAGTTTCCCGTCATGCTGCAAAACGCGATGCCCGCGCTGCTTCTGCTCGCCCTCCTGGTGGGCCTGGCCTTCGCCCTGAAGTGGGCGCGCCGCCGCCTGCCCGGCGCCGTGGGCCACAGCGGCCCGCCCATGCAGGTGCTCTCCACCCTCTCGCTGGGCCCGCAACAGCGCGTGGTGACCGTGCAGATCGGCCAGGGCGAGGACCGCGTGTGCCTGGTGCTCGGCGTGTCTGCCGGCAGCGTGAACGCGCTGCACCAGATGGCCCTGCCGGCCGATCTGGTCGACCCGTCCACCCCCATCGTCACGCCCGCGTCCGGTTTTGCCGCGCGCCTGGCCCAACTGACCAAGGCTCCCCATGCGCCGCGCTGAGTTCCTGCGCACCGGCCTGCTGCTGGCTGCGTTCGCCCTGTCCGCCGCCGGCGCCTGGGCTCAGGGTGCGCCCGCCGCGCCCGGCCCCACCCTGCCGCTGATGGTCGGCCAGGGCGCGGGTGGCACCAGCTACTCGGTGCCGATCCAGACCCTGCTGTTCTTCACCGCGCTGTCCTTCCTGCCGGCCGTTCTGCTGCTCATGACGGGCTTCACCCGCATCGTGATCGTGCTCTCGCTGCTGCGCCAGGCCATGGGCACGCAGTCGGCACCGCCCAACCAGGTGATCGTCGGCCTGTCGCTGTTCCTCACGCTGTTCGTGATGGGCCCCACGCTGGACCGTGTGTACGCCGACGCCTACGAGCCCTACTCGCGCAACGCCATCACCTTCGACCAGGCCCTCGAGCGCGGCCAGGCGCCCATGCGCGAGTTCATGCTCAAGCAGACGCGCCAGTCCGACTTCGAGCTCTTCGCCAAGCTGGCCAAGCTGCCCAACGACGTGACCGCGCAGAACGCCCCCTTCCGCGTGCTGGTGCCGGCGTTCGTCACCAGCGAGCTCAAGACCGCGTTCCAGATCGGCTTCATGATCTTCATCCCCTTCCTGGTGATCGACATGGTGGTCGCCAGCGTGCTGATGTCGCTGGGCATGATGATGCTGTCGCCCGTGCTGGTGGCGCTGCCGTTCAAGCTCATGCTGTTCGTGCTGGCCGACGGCTGGAACCTGCTGCTCGGCTCCCTCGCTGCATCGTTCGCCACCTAGAGGACAACCATGGATCCCCAAGCCGCCCTCACGATGGGGCAGAACGCCCTCTTCATGCTGCTCATGGTCGCCGCGCCGGTGCTCGCCACGGTGCTCGGGGTGGGCCTGCTGGTCAGCCTGTTCCAGGCCATCACGCAAATCAACGAAGCGACACTGGCCTTCGTGCCCAAGCTGATTGCGGCCATCGCGGTGTTCGCCATCGCCGGCCCGTGGATGATGACCACCATGGTCGAGTTCATCCGCAGCACGATCCTGTCGATCCCCAACTTCGCGATCTGATCTCGCGATCGGCCGTCGCATGCCCACGTTCACCGAAGCGCAGATCATGGCGCTGGTCTCACCGGTGTTCTGGCCCTTCCTGCGCATCCTGGCGGTCTTCTCCAGCGCCCCCATCTTCTCCTCCCGCTCGGTGCCCATGCGCACCCGCGTCGGCCTGGCCTTCCTGGTGGCGGTGTGCGCCCAGGCCGGCCTGCCAGAACAACCCGTGGTCGGCCTCACCGACGCGGGCGCCTTCGCCGTCGTCATGCAGCAAGTCATCGTGGGCATCGCCATCGGGCTGGCGGTGCGCATCGTGTTCGCGTCCGTCGAACTCGCGGGTGAACTCATCGGCCTGCAGATGGGCTTGAACTTCGCGGGCTTCTTCGACCCGTCCACCAACTCGCAGTCCAGCGCCGTGGGTCGCTTCTTCGGCAACACCACCATGCTGCTGTTCGTGGTGATGGGGGGTCACCTCATGCTGCTGCAGGCCGTCGTGGCCAGCTTCAACACCTTTCCCATCAGCGGCAGCGCCTTCGAGTCAATCAACCGCATGCAGCTGCACGAACTGGGCTCGGTGGTGTTCCGCTACGGCCTGTGGATCGCTCTGCCCATGATCGGCATGCTGCTGTTCATCAACATCGTGCTCGGCTTCATCTCGCGCATCGCGCCGCAGATGAACGCCTTTGCCATCGGCTTCCCGCTCACGCTCTCGGCCGGGCTGGTGGGCATCGCCTTCACCCTGCCGATGCTGGACACACCAGTGGCCGCGCTCATGAAACTGGCCACCGAGA
>NZ_JBWKZH010000034.1:0-62892 GCF_059424305.1 Hydrogenophaga sp. GW456-12-10-14-TSB4
GTGCCCGAGGGCGAGGTGGGCGAGCTGGTGGTCACCACCCTGAACCCGGCCTACCCGCTGATCCGCTTCGGCACGGGCGACCTCTCGGCCATCCTGCCCGGCGCCTGCCCCACCGGGCGCACCGCGCCGCGCATCAAGGGCTGGATGGGGCGCGCGGACCAGACCACCAAGGTGCGCGGCATGTTCGTGCACCCGGCCCAGGTGGCCGACATCGCGCGGCGCTTCCCGCAGGTGAAGAAGGCGCGCCTGGTGGTCAGCGGCGAGATGGCCAACGACCAGATGTGCCTGCGCGTGGAGGCCGGCGAGACCGACGGCGGCCTACAGCAGCAGATCGAGGCCGCCGTGCGCGAGGTCACCAAGCTGCGCGCCCAGGTCGAGCTGGTTCCCCCCGGCTCCCTGCCCAACGACGACAGGATGATCGAGGACGCGCGCAGCTGTGCCTGAGCCGCCTTACCGAGGCGTGACCAACTCGGTCTCCACACGCATGTCCAGCACATAGGCGTAGCGCGAGGCGTCGGCCGGCGGGTTCTGGATCGTGTAGCGCTTGACGCGCAGCACATGGCGGGTGCCTGCCTCGTGCGTGAAGCCTTCGATGTGGCCGTAGAAGTGGCCCCACTCACCAGTGCCGGTCTTGAGGCCGGCGCTGTTGTACTTCACTTCGCGCACCTGCATGCATTGCGCGTTGCGCACCACGCCGTGGCTGCACGGCTGGAGCTGGGGCCCCACTTCGAGGAACAGGGTTTCGCCCGCGCCGCCGTACCGGGTGGCGTCGGTGGGTTGGCCCACCAGGTGCCAGCGGCTGCCGTCGTTGAACTGCATCAGCAGGCGTGGCGGGTTGGCGTCCTGGGCCAGGTGGACGCGGGTGGCGCGGCTGATCTGCGCGGCCACGGTCTGCTCCAGTTGCATCAGTTGTCGGTCGGGGCAGGCCATCATCGTGCTCACGGGGCGAGAGATCGTGATGTCGATGCCGTTGAGCTGGTAGCCCGCGCCCACGGCGTTGCAGAGTTTGTCCACGACGACGCGCTGATCGCCGGGCTTCTCGCCCTTGACGAAGCTCAGGCGCACGACGCGCTGGGGCGCCAGCGCGGTGAACGCCGGCAGCGCGCGGCCGCTGGGGTCGTCCGCCTTTTCAAGGGCCCAGTGAAAGGCCTGCAGGGTTTTGTTGAGCGAGGAGTCGGGCATGGCGCTGGCAGAGGGAGGGGTGGTGCAGGCCGTGAGGCTCAGCAAAGTGGCTGCGGTGAGAGCGACCCATGTACAGCGTTTCATGAGGTGTTTTCCTTTCTTTGGCCTGCTGTGCAAGCATGGCGGATGGGGGTGTTTCGTGCAAGCTTCAGGGGTTGAGAGCCCCAGACTTGTTCATGGCCCTCATGGCCCATGAGCGAGCGATGGTTCGGGCCGCGTGACCGGTGTAGGCGGTTGTGCTGCCGGAAGCGGCGTTCAGTGTGAACTGGTTTTTCGAGAAGAGTTCACGTGGCGCGGTTCCGCAGAAGGTTCCCACATTTTGAGGATTGACAGCCCTTGAGGCGTGGTCAACGATGCCCGACGACCTTTTTTCTCAATCCGACAGGAGCACCATGGCCGCCTACTTTCATCTCAAGCCTTCGGGCACCCAATGGATGTTCAACCTCGTGGGAGGCAACCACGAAACCATATTGACCAGTGAGCGCTACACCTCCAAGCAGGGGGCGCAGGGCGGCATCGCATCGGTCAAGGCGAATGCGCCGATCGATGCCCGCTATGCGCGCCTGACCAACTCCGCGGGCAAACCGTACTTCGTGTTGAAGGCCGCCAACGGCGAGCCGCTCGGGACGAGCGAGGCCTACTCTTCGGCGGCCACGCGAGACCAGGGCATCGAAGCGGTGAAGTCAGCGGCGCCGGGGGCCGCGACCAGGGAGTGATGGGCCTGTTCTCTCCAAAGAAGTCGGCCCGCATCGCGCGGGCCTTTTTCTTTGTCCGCTGCACGGCTTGTGCCCTCTCGCGGACAGGATGAGAAAATGGAATGGTGCCGGTTTGAAAAATTCATTTCTCCATCAAGAAACACGGATTTAAGATGCTTGCATCGAAATTTCCGTGATTGAGATGAATGATGAGTTACGACACGAGCAGCAGCTTTCCTCTTCCTGGCGGCCATACATTGGCATCCTGGGCGCAATCCAGAATTGTCCGGAAAAATGACCTTGGCTACGATTGGGGGGTATTGAAATTCCAGGCGGATATCAATCCGAAATACCGCCGTGCGCAAATGCGGTACATTGGAATGGGTGCCGCTGGAGCGGAGGGTGACAGCAAAAGCCTGATGCCTGAGAATTTCACGTTCTCAACCATGTTATTGCCCGGTCGCCATGAATTTCCACCCCATATCCATACCGATGTGGAAGAGGTTTTCTATCTGACCAGAGGCAAGGCGATATTTGCGCTGGAGCACAATGGTCAAAAAACGGAGGCCGTGCTCGAACCCGGGGATTTGATATCCGTGCCGCCTGGGGTTTATCGCTCCATCGTGTCCGAAACCGATGAGGAAAGCCATTTCGTGGTGGTGATCGGTTCGCCGCGGCCCATTCGGCCCACGTATCCGCCGGGCCATGAATTGCACGGCAAGTCCAACAGCAAGGCCTGATGCGGCCTCAGCCGCTGGGTTGGCGGCTCTGTTCGAGCAACCATTGGCGAAAGGCGGCGACTGCGGGGGCCTTGCGAACGGGCTCCCGGATCATGAGCATGTAGGACCCGCGTTTGACCAGGGGCACGTCGTGCACCCGCACCAGCCGGCCGGCGTTCAGGTCCTCCTGGACGAGAAAGTCGGGCAGGATGGCGACGCCCATGTCGGCCAGTGCCGCCTGCAACCCCATGGTGAGCAGGGAGTAGGTCGGCCCTGGTTTGACCTTGGCTTGCTCCACACCCACCGATCTGAAATAGCTCGCCCAGCTCTCGGGACGGGTCAGCTGGTGCAGCAGGGGCAGGCTCAGCAGGGCCTCCACCCCCTGCTTGCCGCACGACGCCAGCAGTGCCGGGGAACAGACGGGGTACCCCCCGCCGGCGATCAATGGGTCGCAACCCCAACCCGGCTCCTCCGCATCCCGGAACAGGATCAGGATGTCGTTCTGCAGCTTTCTGGGATCGGGCTGCCCAATGTGCGTTTCCACATCGATCATGATGTCGGGAAACTGTTTGCTGAAATCGGCCAGGCGCGGAAACAGCCATTTGGAAGCAAATGTGATTTGACTGGATATCTTCAGATGGGCGCTATTGGCCTTCGAGGTGGAAAGGGTCAGCGTGGCGTGCTCGAGTTTGTCGAGCAGTTCGCTGACTTCTTCCGCATAGGCGCGCCCTTCCTGTGTCAATGAAAGTTCACCGTGCGCGCGTGTGAACAGCTTCTTTCCAACGAAATCCTCAAGATCCTTGATTTGCCGGCTGACCGCACTTTGGGTGAGAAACAGTTCTTCCGCTGCTCGCGTCACATGGCCGGTTCGCGCAACCGTGATCAATGCCACCAGGTTCACGGTGGATGGCAAATGCCTGCCAAGCGAATATTTCATGAATTCTTGGAATGGTGGTCAGAAAAAAAAGTCAAGCCCACGAAGAGGGGCTTTCAGTATACTGGCCTGCAACCGTTCTGTCACGGAATCCTCGATCTGTAATCAGCTTTTCATTTGTTCTGGTGAATCTTTGAAATGAATTCAATGGTATTTTTGGCGGTGGGTGATGCATTCATCACGAGGGCGCTGCCGCGCAATCCGGAATTTGATCGATTGAAGCAATTCATTGAATCGGCCGATGTGCGGATTTGCAATCTGGAGACCACCTTCGCATCCGATCGGGCGGCACCCGCCACGGTCAGTGGCGGCACCTGGGCCAAGACGGCGTCCTCGCTGGTGGGTGATTTGCAGGCCTACGGGTTCAACGGCTTTTCAGCGGCCACCAACCATGCGGGTGATTTCGGCGAAATCGGCATGCTGGACACCCTGGCGGTGCTGCAGGCGGCGGGGGCGGCGTGCGCAGGCCTGGGAACCTGTCTTGAAGAGGCCGGTCGGGCGGTGGCGATTCCGGCGGGCGCGCGGACCTGCCACCTGCTGTCGTTGACGTCGACGTTCCATGAAAGCGCCATGGCAGGGAACAGCCGCCTGGACATGAAGGGGCGCCCGGGCATCAACCCGTTGCGGCACCAATTGACCTATGTGGTCGATGCCGGCGACATCGAGGCGATGCGCGCGATCGATAAAAAAACGGGAATCAATGACCGCGAGCGGATGCGTTTGAAGGAAGGCTTCTCGCTGCCGCAGAACGACATCGATCTCTTCTTCGGTGGCCACCGCTTCAAGGCGGGTGTTCCGCACGGCACGCTGAGCGAGGTGGACCCGCGCGACCTGGATCGCAGCGTGCGCGAGATCCGGCGTTGCGCCGCGTCGGGGGACCCGGTCATCGTCAGCATCCACACCCATGACATGAAGGATGGCCGCAAGGAGCTGCCGGCCGATTTCATCGTGGCGGCGGCCCGCACCTTCATCGAGGCGGGGGCCAGCGCCATCGTCTGCCATGGTCCGCATGTGATGCGTGGCATCGAGATCTACCGGAAGCGGCCCATTTTTTATGGCCTGGGCAACTTCGTTTTCCAGAACGAAACCGTGGCCGCCTTGCCGGCGGATTTTTACGAGAAGTACCAACTCGATCCGAAGGCGACCCCGCAGGAGGCGTTCGACAAGCGCTCCCATGGCGACACGAAGGGCCTGGTGGCCAACCCGGCCGTGTGGCGTGCGGTCATTCCCCGCTGGGCCCTGACTGACGGCGAACTCACCGCCATCACCTTGCACCCGATCGCACTGGGTTTCGGCCTGCCCCGGTCGCAGCGGGGCTCTCCCGCGCTCAGCGACGACATCGAGGCCTTGAAGGAACTCCAGACCTTGTGCGCACCGTTTGGCACACGCGTCCTCATCCACAGCGACGGTACCGGCTCGATCGCCCTCGATACCTGAACCCACGCTGCACTGGGGCGGCGACCCTTCTCCCTCTTTCATTTCAAGGAGTTTGTTCTCATGGAACGCAGACATTTCCTCAAAACCGGCCTGGTCGCCAGCGCCGCAGGTCTGGGCCTCACGCCCGTCCTCGCCCAATCGAACGACGGCAGCTTGATCTACATGACGCCCAACACGCTCACCCTGGCCTACGCGCCCGAGCTGTATGCGGACGTATCGGGCAAGTTCGAGAAGAACGGCGTCAAGGTTCGCCTGGAAGTGGGGCGGAGCGCCGCCCAGCCGTTGCAACTGGTGACGGGCAACCAGGTGCACATCGGCCGCACGGCGGGCAGCACCTACATGGCAGCCCGTGCCCAGGGCAACACGGACGTGATCGCCATCGGCACGATCGCGCAGACCTCGCCCTTCTTTCTGGTCTCCAGCGCGAAGGCACCGATCCGCAGCGGCAAGGACATGGAGGGCAAGATCATCGGCCTGCCCTCGTTTGGTGGCACCGCCGAAGGTGGCCTGAACCTGATGCTCGAAAAGGCCGGCGTCGCCCCCACGGGCATCCGCCGCGAGCGCGTGGCCTACAACCCGTCCACCTTCGGCCTGATCGAGGCGGGGCGGCTGCATGGCTTCTTCGCGAACACCAGCGCCGTCGCGCGCATGAAGGGCGAGAAGCTGCTCATTCACGTGCTGCCGGTGGACGACGGTCTGCCGGGCAATGTGTACGTGGCGCGCGAGGAGAACCTCAAGACCCACCGCAAGGGCTATGTCGCTTTCACGAAGAGCATCATCGAAGCCACGCGCGAGCTGGCTGCCATGGGCGACAAGGACCTGGCCGGCGCCATTGCGCTGATCGGCAAGAAACACGCGGTGCCCGGCATCGACAACGTGGAGGTGTCCATCGACGACATCAAGACCACCAGCGCGCTGTGGACCACCCATGGGATCGGCAACGTGGTGCGCAACGATCCCAGGCAATGGGAAGAGGCCAAGGGTCTGCTGGAGAAGAGTGGCGCGATCGTCGCGTCCACGCGTTCGATGTTCACCAACAGCATCTGGGAAGAGGCATCGAAGTGACCGCGTCCCCGTCATCGGCGCAGGAAGCGCTCGTCTCCTTCCAGCAAGTCGGCAAGACGTTCAAGACCGCCACCAGCGAGGTGGTGGCCCTCAAGGACATCCAGCACGCGATCTACCCGGGTGAGTTCGTGGCCATCATCGGTGCCTCCGGTTGCGGGAAGTCCACCTTGCTGCGGCTGCTCTGCGGCCTGGAGCGACCCACCACCGGCAAGGTGGTGTTCAGCAGCCAGAAGGACGTCAGCTACGGCGTGGCCTTCCAGGAACACCGCCTGCTGCCCTGGATGTCCATCGGCGACAACATCGCGCTGTCGGACCACATGATCGGCAAGTTCTCGGCCCAGAGCGTGGCCCGTGCCCAGGCCTTGTCGGACCTGGTGGGCCTCAAGGGTTTTGAAAAGAGCTTGCCGGCCGAACTCTCCGGTGGCATGAAGCAGCGGGCCTCGTTCGCCCGCGCCATGTTCGCGGACCCGGACCTCCTGTTGCTCGACGAGCCCTTTGGCGCGCTGGACGCCATCACCCGGGAAAAAATCATCGCGGACGCCGAGCAGATCTGGCTGCAGAAACGGTTCACGGCCCTGCTCATCACGCATTCCATCGATGAAGCGGTGCAGCTGGCCGACCGTGTCATCGTCATGTCGGCCCGACCCGGCCGCATCGCGGCGCAGATCACGATCGACCTGCCCCGACCCCGCTCGCGCGAACGCGCCAACCCCCGCTATGCCCAACTCTGCAACGAGTTGCGCGACCTGCTGGAGATCTGATGAAAAAGCTCATCATCCAAACCACCTCCGTGTTGACCTTCCTCGTGCTGTGGAAGGGCTATGTCACGCTGGCGGGTGTTTCTCCCCTGGTGCTGCCGGCACCCGAAGCGGTGTTCATGGCGCTGTACAAGCTGATGCAACAGCCAGACACCTACTTCCACATCAAGACCACACTCTACGAGTGCCTGGGCGGCTTCACCCTGGCGGTGTTCTTCGGCACCGTGCTGGGCCAGGTGCTGGGACGCATCCAGATCCTCGACACCATCTTCAAGCCGTTCATCGTCGCGCTGCAGCTCACGCCCAAGGTCGCGCTCATCCCTCTGTTCATCCTGTGGTTCGGCTTCGGGCTGGAGTCCAAGATCGTCATCTCGGCGGTGATGGGTTTCTTCCCCGTGTTCTCCAACAGCTACCTGGGTGCGAAATCGGTGGACAACGGCCTGTCGGAGGTGTTCACCGTCGGCCATGCGCTGATGCGCAAACGCTTCCGGTTGCTGGTGGTGCCCGCGTCCTTGCCCTACATCCTGACCGGCATGGAGATGGCGATCGTGCTGTCCATCATCGGTGCGGTGGTGTCGGAGTTCGTGGCGGGATCGCGCGGGCTGGGCTTTCTGGCCACGGTGAAGCTGCAGGAAATGCAGGTCGACATGCTCTTTGCCGTCGTGATCCTGCTGGCCTCCATCGGTTTCATTCTCTACTTCGGCGTGGGATCGCTGCGCAAGGTGCTCGTGCCGTGGCACGAGTCGGCCAAGTCGCAGGGCGTTGCCTGAACATCCGCCATGTTGTCTCCTCAAATTGACCACTCGACCCGAGGGTTCGAGTTCGACGAAGCCACGCTCGCGGCCATTGCGGTGGAGATGAAGGCGGTTCGCCGCCGCATCCATCAGCATCCCGAACTGGCCTTCCATGAGCACAAGACCGCCGCGCTGGTGGCGGACGCCCTGCGCCAATGGGGCTACACCGTGACCGAAGGCGTCGGCGGCACCGGCGTGGTGGGCACGCTGCGCCAAGGGAATTCGGCGCGAGCCCTGGGCATCCGCGCCGACATGGACGCGCTGCCGATCACCGAGCAGACCGGGCTCGCTTATGCGAGCACGCAGACGGGTGTCATGCACGCTTGCGGCCACGATGGCCACACGGCGATGCTGCTCGGAGCGGCCCGCTACCTGTCGGCACACCGCCCATTCAACGGCACGCTGAACCTCATCTTTCAACCCGCCGAAGAAAAGGGCTTCGACAGCGGCGCCGTCGCCATGCTGCGCGACGGTGTGCTGGAGCGTTTCCCCTGTGACGTCATCTACGCGATCCACAACCTGCCTGGTGCGCCCAGTGGCGGCCTGATGTTCCGCGAAGGCGGCTACCTGGCCGCCGGCGACCGGGTCTTCGTGAAAGTGCGCGGCAAAGGCGGCCACGCCGCGCGGCCGCACCAATGCGTGGACCCGGTGGTCGCCGCTTCAGCCATCGTGATGTCGCTGCAGGCCATTGCCTCGCGCTTCGTGAATCCCGAGGAAGCGGTGGTGGTCACCGTCAGCCGGTTCATCGGCGGCAATGCATTGAACGTCATTCCCGAGTCGGTGGATCTGGGCCTGAGCGTACGGACTTTTTCCGACACCGTCCGAAGGACGGTGCAGGAGAAGGTGACGCGGATCATCCAGTCCACCGCCGAGGCCTACGGCGCCACGGTCGAGATCGACTACATCAACGGCTATCCCGTGGTGAACAACGACGCCGCGGCCACGCAGTTCGCCGCCACGGTGGCCACGGCGGTGTTCGGCGCTGACCGCGTGACGACCAACCACCAGCGGTCGATGGGGAGCGAAGACTTCGCGTACTTTCTCGAAAAGCTGCCGGGCTCGATGATCCGCCTGGGCAACGACTCCGGCACCTGCTCGGCGGCGCTGCACACACCGCACTACGACTTCAACGACGACAACATCGAAGTCGGTATCCGTTTCTGGAGCGCATTGGCTCAGACCTACCTGCTCTGACCCCCATTCGCCCGTCCTACTTTCCCGTTCATCACCATGCAATCCAAAATCACCGTGGGTGAACTCGCCGCCCGCTTCCTGGAGCAGTGCGGCGTGCGCGCCGCCTTCGGCGTGATCTCCATCCACAACATGCCCATCCTCGACGCGTTCCACACGCGCCAGAAGATCCGTTTCGTCTCGGCGCGCGGCGAGGCAGGTGCGTGCAACATGGCCGACGCCTACGCCCGGGTCAGCGGCACGCTGGGCGTGTGCGTCACCAGCACCGGCACCGGCTGCGGCAACGCGGCGGGCGCGATGGTCGAAGCCATCACCGCCGGCACCCCGCTGCTGCACCTCACGGGCCAGATCGAGTCGCCCTTCCTGGACCGCGACCTGGGCTACATCCACGAGCACCCGGCCCAGCTGGCCATGCTCAAGGCCGTCGGCAAGGACGCCTTTCGCATCCGCAACCCCGAGACCGCCCTGGCCACGCTGCGCGAAGCCGTGCGCCTGGCGCAGACCCCGCCTTGCGGCCCGGTGAGCATCGAGATCCCGATCGACGTGCAGAAGATGAAGCTGGACCTGCCGGCCGACCTCTCGCCCCTGGCCGTGCCGCCGGTGCAGCCCAACCTGGCCGCCATGGACCTGCTGGCCGAGCGCCTGCTCAGCGCCAAACGCCCCCTGCTGTGGCTGGGCGGCGGCGCGCGCGGCGCCAGCGCCGCCGCGATGCGGCTGGTGAACATGGGCTGGGCCGTCGTGTCCTCCGTGCAAGGCCGGGGCATCGTGCCCGAAGACCACCCCGCCACGCTGGGCTCCTACAACCTGCAGAAGCCGGCCGAGGAGTTCTACGAAACCGTGGACGCCTTCCTTTCTGTCGGCACGCGCCTGCGCAGCAACGAGACGCTGAACTACAAGCTCAAGCTGCCGGCCACGCGCTACCGCATCGACGCCAACCCCCTCACCGACGGCCGAGGCTACAGCAGCGAGCTGTTCGTGCACGGCGATGCCGAGATCACGCTCAACGCCCTGGCCGACCGGCTTGAAGGCCGCATGCAGATCGACCCGCAACTGGCGACCGATGTGAAGCGCGCGCGCGCCGAAGCTGCCACGCTGGTGGACGGCACGCTGGGCCAGTACGTCAAGCTCAAGAACACGCTGGCCGAGGTGGTCGGCAAGAACCTCTGGTGGGTGCGCGACATCACGCTCTCCAACAGCATGTGGGGCAACCGCGCCCCGGTGCTGGACCACCCCCGCGCCGGTGTGCACGCCCTGGGCGGCGGCATCGGCCAGGGCTTGGCCATGGGCGTGGGCGCGGCCGTGGCCGATGCCGAGCACGCGCTGGGCCGGCGCACCATCTCGCTCTGCGGCGACGGCGGCTTCATGCTCAACGTGGGCGAACTCGCCTGCGCCGCGCAGGAGAAAGCCAACGTGGTCTTCATCGTCATGAACGACCAGCGCTACGGCGTCATCAAGAACATCCAGGACGACATCTACGGCAGCCGCCACGTCTACGTGGAACTGCACACGCCCGATTTCGCGCAGCTCTGCGCCAGCCTGCAGGTGCCGCACCTCAAGCTGGCCGACCCGGCCGCCACCAAGGACACGCTGCAGAAAGCCCTGGCCCATGCCAGCGGCCCGGTCGTGGTGGAAGTGGACATGAACGCCTGGGGCCCATTTGCCGTGAAGTTCGCCGGCCCTCCGGTGCGCTGATCCCATCGGATTCCTGCTCTTCCGATACCACCATGAACGAACCTCTCAAGACCTTCATCGCGGGCCAATGGCGCGACGCCTCGGGCCCGGAATACACCACCGAATACCCGCACGACGGCAGCACCGTCGCCCGCCTGCACGCGGCCACCGCCGCCGACGTGGACGAGGCCGTGCAGACCGCCGAACGCGCCCGCCATCTGCCCTCCTGGGCCAAGCTCAAGCACCACGAGCGCGCCGCCATCCTCTACCGCATCGCCACCGGCATCCGCGAGCGCAGCGAAGAACTCGCCCAGCTCCAGCGCCTGGACAACGGCAAGCCCATCAAGGAATGCCGCGCCCTCGTGGCCAGCGCCGCCGGCACCTTCCAGTTCTTCGGCGCCGCCGCCGAGACCTGGGAAGACACCATCACCCCCTCGCGCGGTGACTTCCTCAGCATGAGCGTGAACGAGCCCCTGGGTGTGGTGGGCGCCATCACGCCCTGGAACTCCCCCATCGCCAGCGAGGCCCAGAAGCTCGCCCCGGCCCTGGCCGCCGGCTGCGCCATGGTCTTCAAGCCCGCCGAGATCACCCCGCGCATGGCCCTGGAGCTGGCCAAGATCGCCGAGCAGGCCGGCGTGCCCGCGGGCATCATCAGCGTGCTGCCAGGCAAGGGCAGCATCGTCGGTGACGCGCTCGTCAAGCACCCGCTGATCAAGCGCATCGCCTTCACCGGCGGCACCACCGTGGGCATGGGCATCCAGCGCCTGGCGGCCGAGAAGCTGATGCCGACTTCGCTGGAGCTGGGCGGCAAGTCCCCCACCATCGTGATGCCCGACGCGGACCTGGACCACGCCGTGGCCGGGGTGCTCTACGGCATCTTCAGCTCCTCGGGCGAGTCCTGCATCGCCGGCTCGCGCGCCTTCGTGCACGAGAGCGTCTACAAGGAGTTCAAGGCCCGCCTGCTCGAAGGGGTGAAGAAGCTGCGCGTGGGCGATCCGTCCAGGGAAGAGACGCAGATGGGCCCGCTGGTGAACCTGGGCCACCGCGCTTCGGTGGAGAAGTACGTGCAGCTGGGCCGCGACGAGGGCGGCACGGTGCTGTGCGGCGGTGAGCGCCCCACGGGCAGTTACTACGACGGGGGCAGCTACTACCTGCCGACCATCTTCGAGGGCCTGCCCAACAGCGCGCGCATGTGCCAGGAGGAGATCTTCGGCCCGGTGCTGGCCTTGCTGCCGTGGAAGGACGAGGACGACCTGATCGCGCAGTGCAACGACAACATGTTCGGCCTGGCTTCGGGCATCTGGACGCGCGACTTCAAGAGCGCCTGGCGCATCGGGCGCGCGCTGCAGACCGGCACCGTGTGGATCAACACCTACAAGGTCTTCTCCATCAGCACCCCCTTCACCGGCGTGAAGATGAGCGGCTACGGCCAGGAGAAGGGCCGCCTGGGCATCCTCGAATACACCAGCCAGAAGAGCTTCTATTGGGGCTTGAACGAATCGCCGAACCCCTGGGCGCAGTGATCGGGCCCATCCCCGACAGTCAAACCGAAAAGGACGTGTGAAATGGATCTTGGAATCGAAGGCAAGGCCGCCCTGGTAGGCGGTGGCAGTTCCGGCCTGGGCTTCGCGTGCGCGAAGGCCCTGGCCAAGGAAGGCGTGAACGTCACCATCGTGGCCCGATCGCAGGACAAACTCGATCGTGCCAAGGCCGATCTCGAGCAATTGGGTGGAGGGCGGATCACAGCGATCGCCGCCGATGTCTCGACGGCCGAAGGGCGTGAACGCATCTTTGCACAGGGCTCGGACTTCGACATCGTCGTGACCAACGCGGGAGGCCCGCCATCGGGCGACTTCCGCGATTGGGATCGCTCGGTGTGGCTGCGTGCGCTGGACACCAACATGCTGGCGCCGATCGAGCTGATCAAAGCCACGGTGGACGGCATGATGGCCCGTGGCTGGGGGCGCATCGTCAACATCACGTCCAGTGCGGTGAAGGAGCCGATCGCCACGATCGGCCTGTCCAACGGGGCCCGCTCGGGTCTTACGGGCTTCGTGGCCGGCCTGGCACGTTCCACCATCGGACAGGGCGTGACGATCAACAACCTGTTGCCCGGGACGTTCGACACGCAGCGCCTGCAGGTCAACTTCCAGGCCATCGGCGCGCGCAAGGGCCTGACGGTGGACGAGGCGCTGGCCGAACGCAAGCGGGTGCACCCGGCCAAGCGCTTCGGCCGACCCGACGAGCTGGGCCATACCTGCGCCTACCTGTGCAGCGTGCACGCGGGTTACATCAATGGGCAGAACATCCTGATCGACGGCGGCTCGTTCCCCGGCGTCTTCTGAATCAAGGCCGGGTGGCGCGCTCCGCCGCCACCCGGCGGACCAGCTGCCACACCATGTCCGCAGCCGGTGTCAGCGTGCGGTTCGAGCGGCGCACCAGGGCCACCTGGCGCTCGATGCGTGGCAGCAGAGGGCGCATCACCAGACCCTGCAGCCCGGCCGGCGGCAGGGCCAGCACGGGCACGACCGAGATGCCCAGGCCCGCGTCCAGCATGCGGAAGATGGTGGTGACATGGCCGACTTCCTGTGCCACGGACGCCTCGACGCCGTGGGCGCGCAGCGCATCGTCGATCAGGCGGCGGCTGCCCGAGGCATGGTCCAGCAGCACCAGGGATTCCCCGGCCAGGTCCGTCCAGCGCGCGTTTCGCCGGCGGGCCAGACGGTGCGTGGGTGGGCAGACCAGACAGAAGGGTTCGGACAGCACGGCCTCGGCATGCAGGTCGCCGCGCGGCCCGGGATCGATCACCACGCCGAAGTCCACTTCGCCGGCCAGGACGCTGGCCAGCGTGTCGTGCTGGATGCGGTCTAGCAGCAGCAAGGCCAGGCCGGGGTGTTCGTGTTGACAGCGGGCGATGCACTCGGGCAGCAGATTGGCCGACAAGGTCGGGCTGCTGGCCACGCGCACGCGGCCGTGGGGCCGCAAGGCCTGGCCGCGCGACTCCTGCAGCAAGGCGTCGAGGTCTTCCAGCACGCGCCCGAGTTGCACGGCGAGGCCCCGGCCTGCATCGGTCAGCACCACTTCGCGGGTGGTGCGGTCGAGCAGCTTCAGCCCGAGGTGTTGTTCCAGTTCGGTCACGCAACGGCTGACCGCGGGCTGGGACAGGCCGATGTGCTCGCCGGCCCGCGTGAAGCTGCCGTGGGAAGCGACCGCCTGGAACACACGCAGCTGACGCAGACTCACATTCATCTGATATTGATATCAATTGATCCGATAAATTCATTTTACGGTTGCTCTGCGCTGCGGTCCAATGCCCGCTTTGTCTTCACACGCGCCCTGCCGCGCGCCTTTGCCATGGCCCGTTCCCGGCTGCTGCCTGACAACTTCACGCTCTATCTCGTCGCCACCGTCATCCTGGCCAGCCTGCTGCCCGCGCGGGGTGTGTTGGCCCAGGCATTGGGCATGGCCACCACCGTGGCCGTGAGCCTGCTGTTCTTCCTGCATGGCGCCAAGCTGTCGCGCCAGGCCATCTGGGCGGGCATCGGGCATTGGCGGTTGCAGCTGGTGGTGGTGGCCACCACCTTCGCGCTCTTCCCCCTGCTGGGGTGGGCGCTGTCACCGGTGCTGCGGCGGCTGGTGACCCCTGAGCTCTACACCGGCATCCTGTACCTGTGCGCCTTGCCGGCCACCGTCCAGTCGGCCATCGCCTTTGTGTCCATGGCGCGCGGCAACATCCCCTCGGCGGTCTGCAGCGCTTCCGCGTCCACCTTGCTGGGCGTGGTCCTGACGCCACTCGTGCTGGGCCTGTTGCTGACGCAGAACGCCGCGATGGGCGACCCACTGGAGGCCATGGGTCGCATCGGTGTGCAACTGCTGCTGCCTTTCATCGTCGGCCACCTGATGCGGCCCTGGATTTCGGGTTTTCTGCAGCGCCGCGCGTTCATCATGAAAACGGTCGACCAGGGTTCCATCCTGCTGGTGGTGTACGCCGCGTTCAGCCATGCGGTCATCGCGGGCCTGTGGGCGCAACTGCCTCTGGCGGCGATGGCCGGCCTGATCGTGGTGTGCGCCGTGATCCTGGCGCTGGTGCTCGCGCTCACGGTGTGGGGCAGCCGCCGGCTGGGCTTCTCCAAGGAGGATGAGATCGCCATCGTTTTCTGCGGATCGACGAAAAGCCTGATCAGCGGCGTGCCCATGGCCAATGTGTTGTTCGCCGCGCCGGTGGCCGGTGCGATCGTGTTGCCGCTGATGGTGTTTCACCAGATGCAGCTGATGGTGTGCGGCGTGATGGCGCAGCGTTATGCGCGCCGGGGCAGCGACCCGGTGATCGCGGCCGGTGGGGCGCTTGAAGGCGCAAAATCCACGGCACCCTGACTTCCGGATGCTCCGATGATTCGACCCCTCCTGCTTCTCACCCTGGCCGCGGCCGCCCTGATGGCGCAGACGGCGCAAGCCCAGGCCTTTCCCACGATGACGGTCAAGATCATCAACCCGTTTCCGCCGGGCACCAACACCGACACCGTCGCCCGGATCCTGGCGCAAAAGCTCCAGCAGAACTGGGGGCAGGCCACCATCGTGGAGAACAAGGCCGGGGCCGGCGGTGCCATCGGTTCGGACCACGTGGCGAAGGCGCGGCCCGATGGCCACACGCTGCTGCTGACCTCGTCGTCCACGCACGTGGTGGCGCCGGTCCTGCGCAAGGCGCTGCCTTATGACGCCAACAAGGACTTTGTCCCCATCATGACGGTGACGCTCTCGCCGAACGTGGTGGTGGTGACGAAGTCACTGCCGGTCACCACGCTTGCGCAATTCATCGACTACACCAAGGCGCATCCCGGCACGACCTTCGCCTCCTCCGGCAATGGCACCGGCTACCACCTGGCGGGCGAGTTGTTCGCCTCGACGGTGGGCGCCCAGATGCTGCATGTGCCTTACAAGGGGGCGGCACCCGCCATGAACGATCTGATGGGGGGACAGGTGCAGGCCATGTTCGACTCGCCGGGCAGTGTGGCGCCGAACCACAACGCCGGCAAGGTGCGTGCCCTGGCGGTCATGGGCGCTCAGCGCTGGCCCACGCTGCCCGAGGTGCCGACCACCGTGGAGCTGGGCTACCCCCAGCTGCAGTTCGCCACCTGGCTGGGGCTGTACGCACCGGCCGGCACGCCGCCCGCGGTGATCGACAGGATCACCCAGATTCTCAAGACGGAACTGAGCAAGCCGGGCATGAGCGAGCAGTTCATGCAGATGGGGTCCCGGTTGAACCTGGTCTATGGCAAGGACTTCGAGAAGCTCATGCTCGACGGCCAGGCGTCGCTGCGGGCGATGGTGAAAAACGGGAACCTTCCCCCGCTGGACTAGGGTGAACAGGTCCTAGGGCTCGCGCGGACAACCGCTCCCCGGCCCACCGTCGAGGTGGGCCATCAGCACCGGCGCCATGGAGCGCAGGATCTGCACCGGCAGACCGGAGGTGAAGCGGTGTTCGGCCGCGTTCGGCCCGATCACATAGGCGGTCACGCTGCCGAAGTGCCGCGGCCCCAGGTAGAACACGAAGGTGGCCGTGCGGTTCAGGGCCAGGCCGCCGCGCTTGTTCACCACCACGCGGTTGTCGCCGGTGCCGGTCTTGCCGCCGGGTGACAGGTCTTCCCCCGAGGTCGACTGGAAGCTGCCGGCGAGCCGGCGGGCGGTGCCGGCCTCCACCACTTCGGACAAGGCCTTCTTCAACGCCCGGGCCACCTCGGGCGCCATCACGCGCTCGCCTTCCATCGGTGTGGGCCGCAGCGCGGTCTCCCACGGCGTGCCCTGCGCGAAACGCAGGTCGGAGATGCGCTGTGTGGGCCGGCGCACCCCGCCGTTGACGATGACGCCCATCAGCTCGGCCAGCGCGGCGGGCCGGTCGCCGGAGCTGCCCAGGGCCGTGGCCAGCGACGGCACCAGATGGCCGAAGGGGTAGCCCAGGCGGGTCCAGCGGCGGTGAATGTCCAGAAAGGCTTCCACCTCCAGCATGGTGTAGATGCGCGCGTCCTGGGCGTCCTTCGCGCGTGTGCGGAACAGCCACTTGTAGACCGCCTGGCGCTCGGTGGCACTGGCGGCGACCGCTTCGTCCAGGGTGGCGCGGGGGTGTTGCAGGCGGTAGGCCACCACCCAGAGTTCCAGCGGGTGCACACGGGCCACATAGCCCCGGTCCGGCAGGTCGAAGGCGTCGGGCGCGAAGCGCTGGTACAACACCGCCACGCGGGCCGCATCGGGCGCCTTGTCCCCCAGGCGCTCGGACAGAAAGGCGCCCAGGGCCTCGGGCGATGCGGCGGGCTCCAGGTAGCGAAACACGGCCGTCAGCCGGTCGGCGCCCGGGCGCAGTCCGTCGAGCAGCGTGGCGCGCAGCTCGGTCGAGGTGAGCTTGTCGGTCTTGCGCCAGAAGCGGCGCAGGAAGGTCTGGCCCTCGCGGTCGGCGAACAGGGCCAGGTAGGTGTCGCGGCGGGGGTCGAGGTGGTCCTCCAGCAGCCGTGCCGTGCCGTCGGGCCCCTGGTACAAGGTGTGGCGCACGATCTCGCGCAGCAGGCGCACGAACGGCAGGTTGATCGAGGCCTGCATGGCCTCGCGCAGGCTGGGTTGCCGCGCGTCGTCCTTCTTGTTGAAGTTGTTGAAGGTGTGCAGGCCGCCGCCAGTGAAGAACGGCTCGTGCGGGTTGGCGGAGAAGCGCCGATCCATCGCCGCTTCCAGCATCGTAGCCAGGCTGTGATCGTCTGTGCCCGACAGGTACTGCACGGCCCAGCGGCCCAGGCTGTCCTGCGGGCTGACGGTGGTGGCCTTCAACGCGGCGGCATCCAGCGGCGCGAGTCTGCCGTGCAGCTCGGCGACCAGTTCCAGGTAGGTCGCGAGCACGCGCAGCTTGGCGGTGGAACCCAGTTCGAGTTTGCTGCCTTCGTTGATGTCCAGCGGCTGCTGGGTGGTGTCGGTCTGCACCCGCACCAGGTTGCCCTGGGGTGTGCTCTCCAGCAGGGTGAAGCTGTAGAGCACCTCGTCCAGCGTGCCTGGTTGCAGCATGCGCTCGCCCATCAGCTGTTGCGAGCTGGCGAAGGCCGGGTCGGTCAGGCGACCGAGGTAGCTGCTCACCGCGTCCTGCAGCTTCCCGTTCAGCGTGGTGCCGGCCTGGGCATCGAGCCGGTCCAGGCTGTAGAGCGAGGCGCCGAGCAGGCCGGCCAGCCGGGTGCGCATGGCGGTGGTGCCCTTGCTGGCGGCGGCGGGCAACTGCGGCGGGTCTTTGTCCATGTCGCGGAACACCAGCGTCTGCGCCAGGGCCGCATCGCGCCAGGCGGCATCGATGATGCCCGCCTCGGTCAGCAGGCGCAGGTGGGCGTCGGTGGCGTGCTCCAGGTCCTCGCGGCCTTGCGCGAGGTACCACGAGGGCCGCCGGTGGGCGATCATCAGCGCCACCGCCTGGCGCAGCACCCGGCCGCGGGCGATGGGATCGTCACCACTGGCCGAGAGCGAGGCCATGGCGCTCTCGAAGTCGGTGCCGAACCACACCCACAGGCCATCGCCCAGGCCATGTACCTCACCGTGGCGGGGCGCCGCCGACAGCGGCACCGTGTTCAGGTAGTCCAGCACGAGTTGCCGGCGCACCGGCAGCGTGTCGGTGCCTTGCTGGTAGGCCCGCACCGAGGCCGAGACCATCTGCCGCAGCTTCTCGCGCGCGTCGTGCGTGATGCCACCCGGCGAATGGCGGTATTTCTCGATCTGCGTGGCCAGTGTGCTGCCGCCGTGCGTGTCGATGTCGGAATCGATGCGGTTGCCCACCTGCGCGAGCACCGCGCGGGTGAAGCGCACCCAGTCCACCGCCGGGTTCATCTGCGGGCGCTCGGGGTCGAGCAGGTCGCGGTTTTCGATGAACAGCAGGGCCTGCACCACCACCGGTGGCACGCCGTCGAAGTTCTCGAAGCGCCGGTAGGGATAGCGGAAGGCGTGCAAGGGCTCGCGGCCGCAATCGAACACGGTCAGGCCCGTGTGGGTCTTTTCCGCATAGGGAGCGAACCAGCCGCGGTCCAGGTGCGACAGCAGGGCCTCGCTCTGGCGCGATTGCTCCGCGACCTCGAAGCCGCGCTCCTGCAGGCGCTCGGCGAAGCCGGGAATGGCGGTATAGCCCATGCGTTCGTCGAACGGGCCGTGGGCCGGGAAGCGGATGGTGTCCGCAGGGCCCGGGGCGACATGGTGCTTCAGGGTGGCGGCGTAGCGGTTCAATTCCTGCGCCTGCCAGTGCGAGGTCTGCACCTCCCGCCGCACCAGCAGCGCGGCGGCCGCGCACAGGATCAGAAGGACCAGCAGGGACGCCTGCCAAAACCGGCGAAAGGCGGTTGAACGCTGGCGACCCGGTGGGTCACCGACGTGTGCCGTGTGCGGTTCCGCCCCCATCCGTTGCTCGCTCATGGCGTGCTCCATTGGCTGAAAAGCACCTGTGCAGATCCTGCCTGCGCGCCAACGCGGGCCCGATCGCGCTGAGCGCTATCTTGCTCCCGCATGGGCGCTTTGTGGTGCACAACGCGCAACGGCAGCGATGCCGTGGTGATGGGGCGTGGGGCAGCGTGATGGCTGTCACGCAGGTGCGTGTGCCCATGAGACAGCTTGAGGGGATGAACTTGCAAGCGGCAGCGGTGGGTAGGGGGTCTTGTCGGTGATCGGGTGTGATCCTATCGCCTGTGTTTTGCGGGCCCGTGGCAGGCCCGCGCCAACCCCCCGGTTTCTCTAATGAGATATCCCCCGACCGCCGGGGGACAAGAAGAAATCATCGCGTTTTTCCCCTCGGGTTGATAAGATTTGTTTTGCATACATAAACATGTTCCGTATTCGGAACAAATAAAACCGACGTCCTCCACAGAACCCGGAAAAGGAAATCGCCATGAAGATGCCTGTCTTGTTTTGCGCCGCCGTGTTGCTGGCCCTGTCGGCGGTCCAGGGGGTGGGGGCGCAGCCCGCGACCGATCTGTGCAGCAAGGTCGATCTTCAGAAACTGCCGGCACAGCCGGTGACCATCCGGTATGGGTTGACGGGTGGGGGCGAAGAACCGCTGGCGCTGCTGTGGGCCGACAAGGACAAGTACCCCCACCAGGGCAGGTTCTATGTGCTGGACCACAAGCTCTTCGCGCCCAATGACCGCATGACCGCCGTGCAGGCCGGGCAGCTCGACGCCGGCTCCATCAGCCTGACCGCGTTGGTCACGGCCGTGCGGGTCGGCATCGATGTGCGCGCGGTGGCCTCCGTGGTGGAGACGAACGCGACCGACAACCAGGGCGCCTTTGTCGTGCTCAAGGACGGCGGTCTGACCGACATCAAGCAGCTCAAGGGCAAACGCATCGGCTTCTATGGCCCGAACACCATCAGCGAGTACTGGATCAAGAGCGCGCTGCGGCGCGCGGGCCTCAAGCCCAACGACGTGTCCTATGTCTCGATGCCGCCACCGGCACAAGAGCAAGCGCTGAGGAACAAGCAGATCGATGTCGCGTGGCTGGCGCGCCAGTTCCTGGCCAAAGCCAACGCCACGGGTGGGCTCGAGGTGCTCATGCGCCCCATGCAGGCCACGGCACAGGCCCATCCCAGCACGCTGGCGTTCTTCACGCAGAAGTTCGTCAAGGAGCAGCCGCAAGCCTACTGCGCCTGGCGAGCGGACTACCAGAAGGCGCTGGCCAGCTGGGCCAAGGACCGCGAGTCCTTCTATCCCAAGTTGATCGCGGCGGGCTACCTCACGCCGGCCGCAGCGAACGCGGGCGCGGACGGCGGCCGGGCCGAGGGCGGAAGGATCGGCCTCAAGGACATCGACGACACCATCGAGGACATGGTGGAAGCCGACTTCCTGCCGCGCGGCCGCAACCCGAAAGCTGCCGACATGGCCTTGAGCGGGTACGCGCTCGTCCGTTGAGCCTTGGGCCGCCCACCTTCCACGCAACCAGAAGCAGAGCACACCGGATGATCCGAATCGAGTCCGTCACCAAGAAGTTCAAGCGCGGCGACCACGTCGTGCACGCATTGGGTCCTGTGGACCTGCAGATCGAAAAAGGTGAGTTCATCACCATCCTGGGGCCCAGCGGCTGTGGCAAGACCACTTTGCTGCACATGCTGGGTGGCTTCGAGTCGGCGTCCTCGGGCCGGGTGTTGCTCGACGGACAACCGATCACCAAGCCCAGCCGCAAACTCGGCATGGTGTTCCAGGAGGCGACCTTGTTTCCCTGGAAGACCGTGCTGCAGAACATCGCGTGGCCGATCGAGCAGACCGGTGTGTCGCGGATGCAGGCGCTGGACAGGGCCACGGAATACCTCGACAAGGTCGGCTTGCACAAGTTCGGCAAGGCGTATCCCAACGAACTGTCCGGCGGCATGCGCCAGCGTGCAGCGCTGGCGCGGACCTTGGCCATGGAGCCGGAGGTCTTGCTGATGGACGAGCCCTTCGGTGCACTCGATGCGCAGACACGCGAGGAAATGCAGGAGGAACTGACCCGCATGTGGCAAACCTCCGGCTTGACGGTGGTGTTCATCACGCACGACATCACCGAGTCCATCTTTCTGGGGGACCGCGTGGTGGTCCTGGGGGGCAAGCCGGGCCAGGTGATGGAGACATGCCGCATCGATTTGCCGCGGCCGAGATCCGCGGCGACCAAGTCCGATCCGCGTGTTCTGGAGTACCGGGCCCACTTGTGGGAACTGATCCGGCGCGGCGCGGCGGTCTGAGCGGAGCAAGCCATGAAACCTCAAACGCCCAAGCCGGTCAACGACCTGCTTCACGTGACGGTGGGCTTTCAACTGCTGGTGCTGCTCCTTTGGGAGATGAGCGCGCGCAGCGGCCGCTTTCCCGACTACCTGGTGGGCCCGGTGGCCATCGTGGCCGAGGCAGGGCAGTATCTCGCCCAGGGCGAGGTGATCCGCCATATGGGGCACAGTCTGTTCCGGGTCTATGCCGGCTTTCTGATGGGCTCCGCACTCGGTGTCGTCCTGGGTCTGCTGTCCGGCGTGTCGCGGCCTGTGCGAGACCTGCTCGACACGCTGCAGGCCTTCGTCCACGCCGTCCCCAAGATATCGCTGTTCCCCGCCGTGGCGGTCTGGCTGGGTTTCTCGGATGCCTCGCGCATCCTGATCATCGCCTTGAGTTGCTTCTTCCCGGCTTACCTCAACGCCATGAGTGGCGCGCTGGGCATCAACCCCAAGTACCTCTGGCTCAGCCGCAACAACGAAATGAGCCGCTTGCGCACCTTCACCGAGGTGATCGTTCCGGCGAGCTTGCCCAGGACCCTGGTGGGCTTGCGCATCAGCCTGATGGTGGCCTTCATTCTGATGGTCGCCACCGAAGTGGTGGGGCACTCCGACGGGCTGGGTTCGTTGGTGATGCTGGCGTACCAGAACGGCGAGTACCCGCAGATGTACGCCTACATCCTCTTCATCGCGATCGCGGGCTACCTCTCCAATCTCGTGTTGCAGCGCGTGGCGCAACGCCTGTGCAGGGGACAGGCCATGGAACTGGGAGGCAAGGCATGAGGCTCGACCGTTCGCACCTGACCAAGGCCGCCGGCGTGGTGTTGTTCCTGGCGGCATGGCAGGCCGGCGCGACGCTGGGCAACACCCGGATGCTGCCCGGCATCCCGGACGTGGCGCGGCAGCTCGCCGAGATGATCCAGTCGGGCGAGCTGTTCGAGCACGCGCTGTCCACCCTCTCCAAGGGGTTCCTGGGGTTGGCGCTGGCCCTGGTCGCCGGCGCCGCCGTGGGCATCCTGTGCGCCCGCCATCGCTACACGGATGCCGCTTTGCATCCGGTCATTTCGATGCTCTACCCGGTGCCCAAGCTGGCCCTGTATCCGGTGGTGGTGCTGATCTTCGGCTTCGGTGGCGCGTCCAAGATCGTGCAGGTCGGCCTCGAGTGCTTCTTCCCCATCTTCGTGCAGATGTACGCGGGCACCCGTGCCGTGCCGCGCAACCTGTTGTGGCTGGCCGAGAACAACGAGGTCGGTCCCTTGCGCATGGTCCGCGATGTCTTGCTGCCCTCGCTGTTGCCCTACCTGCTCACCGGGTTGCGGGTGGCCACGCCCATCATGTTGATCGTCATGTGCGTGACCGAGTTCATCGGGGAGTCCAAGGGCCTGGGCTACCTCATCTCACGCTACTCCTCGTACTTCGACACGGCATCGGCGTTTGCGGTGATCGTGGTCCTGGGGCTGTTCGGTCTGGTGGCCGATCGGCTCATCGTCTACCTGCGCACCCGGGCCGTGTTCTGGGAACGCGGGGTGAGCCTGTAACGGCGGTTTTCTTGTCTGGAGCATTTATGAAACTGGAAACACACGATGTCGTGATCGTTGGAGCAGGCCTTGCCGGCCTGTCGACCGCGGTCTTCCTGGCGCTCAATGGCGTGCGCGCGGTGGTGATCGAGCGCAACGCCTCCACCTCCATCCTCCCCAAGGCGCGCGGCCAGAACCCCGTGAGCATGGAGATGCTGCGGGTGGCCGGGATCACGGACGCGATCCGGGCGGCCCGGCCGCCCGGCAAACCGGGCATCACCTCGGTGGTGTCCGAGAGCCTGACCGGCAAGGTGATCTACGACCACATCGCCCACCGACCCGACTTCTCGAAGTATTCGCCCGAAGTGCCCGGCATGGCGAGCCAGGCGCGCGCCGAAGAGGCGCTTCTGCGGCGTGCCCAGGATCTCGGCGTTGACGTTCGATTCCAATGGGCCTGCGAGCGCATCCGGGAACTGGACGACCGGGTCGAACTCGACCTGCGGGACTTGCAGGCGGGTGTCGCCTGCACCATGTCGGCGAAGTACCTGGTCGCCTGCGATGGCATTCGCGGTGCGATCGCGGAGCAGGTCGGTATTGGTCACCATGGCGTGGGGCATCTCAAGGCGGTCACCGCCGTGCGCTTCGACGCCGATCTGTCTCGCTGGGCCGGCGGCAACTCGATGACGATCCACTATGTGAAGAATCCCGCGCTGCCGGACGGATCGGGCATTCTGGTGAGCACCGACTACCCGAACCAGTGGGTCGGCAATTTTTCCGCAGACCCCGACCGCACGCCTGAAGAAACGCGGCGCCTGATCCGGATTCTTCTGGGCCTGGACGACATCGCGTTCGAGGTGACCGGCGACACCACCTACAACTATTCGCATCGCATCGCCGACCGCCTCAGCACCCGGCGTGTCTACCTGGCCGGGGATGCCGCGCACGTCATGCCGCCCACCGGCGGACAAGGTGGCAACACGGCCATGCAGGACGGCTTCTACCTTGCCTGGAAGCTGGCGTATGTGTTGCGGGGCATTGCCGGGCCTGCCTTGCTCGAATCGTACGACGCCGAGCGCCGCCCTTATGCCGAGATCGTGTGCACGTGGCAGGCGGCCAATCTGGCCGAACGGCGGGACATGAAGAATCTGGGCACCTTGCTGGGCGAACCCATCGATCACGCCAAGATGATGTTCGGCTACCTGTGCGCGCAGGGGGCGTTCGTCAAGTCGCCCGGTCGGACCGGGCCTTCGACCGCAGATCCCTTCGAGGATCCGGCGAATCCCACCGGCAGTCCCGGCGCCCGCGTGCCCTACGCCACGCTCTGCGCGGGCGAGACATCCATCAATACGCGCCACCACCTGACGCCTCAGTTTCAGCTGTACACAGCCGATGCCCACATGGCCGGCCAGGCGCAGGCGATTGCCGATCGGAAATCGATCCCGCAGCGCGTGACCGTGGTCGATTCGGTGGCGCCCATCCGGTTGGCCCCGGACGAGGCCATGCTCGTGCGGCCGGACGGCGTCGTGGCCTGGTGCGGTCGATCGGCCGACGCATTGGCCGCGGCCTACGACACCGTGCTCGCGCGCGCCTGAACATGAGCGCTTGCCTCGTCACCGGTGCGACGGGCGGCGTTGGCCGTCGTGTGGCGCTGCGCCTCGCGGGGCGGGTGTCCCGGCTGCGCCTTCTGGTGCGCGGCCCGACGGACCCACCGTTGACGGGCGCCGAGCATGTCCAGGGCGATTTCGACGATCTGGCCAGCATGGCGCGCGCATTGGCGGGCATGGAGACGGTTTTCCTGTACACGCCTGCGCGCCCCGATGCCCGGCTGCTGCAAATCGCGGCCGAGCAAGGTGTGCGCCATGTCGTGTTGCTGTCTTCCGCATCCGTGGTCAAGGTGGCGCCGGACGCCCGCAATCCCGTTGCCGAGCGGCACCGGGAGATGGAGCGCCATGTGCAGGACGCGGGACTGATCGGCACCTGTCTGCGGCCAGACACGCTCGCATCCAACGGCCTGTCCTGGGCCGAGGAGATCCGGGCGCACCGATGCGTGTCGGTGCCGTACCCGGCCTCGCTGCGCAACCCCATCCACGAGGACGATGTGGCGCGCATCGCTGTCATGGCGATGCTCGACAGGGAGGCCTTCCGCGACCGTTCGCTCCTCCTCACCGGGCCCGCGCCGCTGTCCATCCGTGAACAGGTGGCGGCGATCGGTCAGGCGATCGGCCAGCACATCGAATGCCGCGAAATCACCGTGGAAGCCGCGATCGACCGCATGACCCGGGCGCCTGCCCCGATGCCCGCCGAGGTGGCCCGTCGCCTGGTGGCCTACATGGAAAAAACGACGCGGGAGACCCCCTGCGTGACGACCGACTTCTTCGACGTGGTCGGACAGGCGCCAAAGACGTTCTCTGAGTGGGCGATCGAACATGCCCGGGCCTTTCGGCCGACGGGTGTCAATACACTCCCGGGTTGACCGGCAGGCGATCCGCCCATGCCATCCATCGATTGAGCGACATGACCACAGAACCGCAGGGCACCCATCACCACACCGACCAGGCGGACAAGAGCTCCTCCTGGGTGGAGGCGCTTTACCAAGGCATGGCGGTTCTGCGGGTTTTTGACGGTGAGCACAGCGGACTGACGCTGACCGAGATCGCGCACAAGCTGGGGTGGAGCCGCACAAAGCCGTACCGCTACGTCTACACCCTCGAGCAAATGGGCTACCTGGTTCGGCAGGAGGGCACGAAGCGTTACCGCCCGACCTCGCTGACCATGACCCTGGGCTACTCCTACCTCAGCGGACTGTCGCTGCTGGAACTGGCGCAGCCCATCCTCGACCGGCTGAAGAACGCGCTCGGTGCCTCCGTCCACATGGGCATTCTCGAGCAAGGCGAAGTGGTCTACATCGCCAGCGCACGCGTGTCTGTCGTGCCTGCGGTGAACATCCATGTGGGCTCGCGCGTGCCGCCGTATGTGACATCGCTGGGGCGTGCGCTGCTGTCGGAGATGGGCGACGACCAGGTCGATGCGCTCATCGGCAAGGCCGACTTGCCTGCCAGCACGCCGCGCAGCATCACGAAGCCCGCGGCCTTTCGCCAGATGTTGAAGACATCCCGCGAGCAGGGTTACGTGTTCACGGACGAGGAATTCCATCCCGGCGTGAGGTCGATCGCCGCGCCGGTGCACGATCGCAAGGGCGAGGTCGTCGCGGCCATCAACGCCACGTCCATTGTTCAGAAGTTCTCGGACGCCTACCTGGCCGAACAAGTCGTTCCGCTGGTGGTTGGCGCGGCCGAGGAAATCTCCATGAGCATGGGGTTCATGCCGCGCCTGAAGCCCTGAGGGCGCGACACCTCAACGCTCGACCTGGGCCAGCGGGTGGCTGGGCGGGTACGTGGGTGTGACCGGCTTGGACGCACCGACGATGACGCACATCAAGGCTTCTTCATCGCCGATGTTGACCACGCCACGGTAGACGCCCACCGGCCAGGAGATGAGGTCGCGTTCGCCCGCTTCGGACTCCCAGGTCTCGCCGTTCAGTTCCGCGATCAGCTTGACGCGGCCCCGCAGCACGAAGAACACCTCTTCGACATCGGTGTGAATGTGCAACGGGCCTTCCGCCCCGGCGGGCAGGATCATGGTGGAGAAGGTGAAGTGTTCGGCCTGCACGGTGTTGGCATCGCTGGCCACGCCGGTGGCGCCGGTGCCGACATACCGCATCTGCGCGCGGCGGTACTTGGGGTCCAGGTCGGCCTGGAACTTCAGCGCCTCCCAGTCATAGCGCCGTGTGGCCCGCGTGGCCATGCGGCTGCCCATCCATTGGGCCAGGTTCATGTCGGCGGGCGGCTGGAATGCCGGGCGATCGGTTGCAGCGGTGTTCATGGGGTTTCCTTTCGAGGTCAGATGGCAGCGGTTCCACGGCGATTTGTTTTATCAATAAATCAACGTATCGCATATGAACCGCCAAACCATTGGACCCAAAAGGCCTGCGGGACGACTTGATCTGCGTCAACCGAACCGCTGCGGCCTCGAACTTGCGCTGACCAGCCTGCAACACTAGTCCGACACGTTCAGCTGCGTTTCCGCCGAAGCGATGAGGCGGTCCAGCACGTCGAAGGCGAGTCGGGCCTCTTCACCCGTGAAGCCTTCGAGCAACAGCGCGTTTCGCCGTCCCGCGGCTTGGCTCAACTGAGCGTGCACCGAGCTGCCCTGTGTCGACAGGCGGATCTGCGCCTCCCGCGAGTCGTGCGACGACTTGCCGCGCTCCACCAGCTCGGCGGTCTGCAGCCGGGCCACGGAGCGGCTGACCTGCGCGGCGTCGAGCATCGCGAGCTCGGCCAGTTCCTTGATGGAGATCGGCTGGTAGGTGCCGAGCAGCGTCAGGGTCTGCCATTCCACGCGGGTGAGCCCGAAGTGCTTCCGGGCGTGGTCGGCGCCGAGTTTGGTCAGCAGCTTGCTCAGCGTGTTGACCCGTGGGGCAATCAGTTCACGGGCGGGGCCTGCGGAAAAGTTCGATCGGCGCATCGTGGAGGCGAAGGTTCAGGCCGTGGTTTCAAGGGCTTCGGGCCACGCGTGCCAAGCCATGCGGCCCTGGCGCACGAACGCGCGCCGCGACGGCGGGCACGACAACAACGCATACGCATCCATGGCATCGAAGAGGTTGAAGTCCGCGGGGCCGTCCACGGCGATGTGCGCACCGGGCGTGGCCCCGGCAAGCAGGCCGGGCGTCAAGGTGATGCTGGCCAGCCACGCGCTCGGCGGCCCCTCGAGGTGCGCCATGCGGATGGCCGATCTCAGCATGTCCAGCGGATCATACTGGCCGAAGGGGTAGAAGGCGTCGCCGCAGTTGTCGCTGGCCACGGCCACCGGCAGACCGGCGGCCTGCATCTCCAGCACCGGGGCGATGCCGCGCCAGCGCGGCGTGCGGCCAGGGGTGCGATCCTGCAGGTATTCGTTGGCGGTGGGCAGTGTCACGAACGACAGGCCCGCCGCGACCGAGCGCGCCAGCGTGCTTGCCAGCGCGTCGGCGTCCCGCACGCTGTGGCTGCAGCAATGCCCACAGGTGACGCGCCCTTCCATGCCGTGCTGCAAGGCCTTGTCGGCCACCGCATCGAGCGAAGTCGCCGATGGGTCGCCCGATTCGTCGACGTGCAGGTCGATGCCCAATCCCCGCTCGCGCGCCGCCTGCATCATCGCGTCCAGCGCGGCGCCGACGAGCTCGCGCTCGGCCGCGGGCGGCTTGCCGATGGCCTTGGTCACACCGCCGAGGATGCCACCGTCCCCGGCAATGCGATCGGCCACGCTGCCGAAGTCCGGCCGCAGGCAACTGTCCATGGGCAGCATGGCGACCATCTCGATGCGCAGCTCGGAACGCCAGCGCGATCGCAGGCGCTGCAAGGTGTCCCAGGCCGTCCAGGGTTCACCGGGGCGCACGTCCACATGGGTGCGCATCACGGTGGTGCCGTGCGCCAGCGCCAGCCGAATGGCGTGCTCGGCGCGCCGCTCCAGGTCCTCGGCGCTCCAGCGCGCACGGTCCTGCAGGGTGGCGCGCACCGCGCCCAGCAGACTCGGCTGAGTGTGGTCCAGGCGTGGTGCGGCGAAGGTCTTGTCCAGGTGCACGTGCGCGTCGGCGAATGGTGGCAGCAGCCAGCGTCCGCGCAGATCGACATCGCCTTCACGGGCATCGGTTGCGGCATCGGCCTGCGCCGGCTGCACGGCGGCGATGCGGCCATCGCACACGGTGATGTCGGCCAGCCCTTCCTGCGCGCCTTGCCAGGGCTGGTGCAGACCGGGGTTCAGCAGGGTCATCGCAACCCGCGCGCGGCGCAAGCGCCAGGGCGCGCCGGCCGCCACCGCGTCGAGCCGGTCCGTCAAGGTCTGCCAGCTCATTGCTCGCGCTCCACGGCGCTTTCGTGCCATCTTGAAAGCACCAGGCGGCTGATGGTGGAGGTGATCAGGAAGATGCCCACACCGGTCAGCGAGATCAGCAGCAGCGCGGCGAACATGCGCGGTGTCTTGAGCTGGTAGCCCGCTTCCAGGATGCGGTAGGCCAGACCCGAGCCTTCACCCCCCGCACCCGCCACGAACTCGGCCACGATCGCGCCGATCAGCGACAGGCCGCCCGAGATGCGCACGCCGGCCAGGAAGTAAGGCATGGCCGACGGAATGCGCAGGCCCCAAAGGGTCTGCATCGGGCTCGCACCGTAAAGCTGGAACAGGTCGCGCAGGTTGTGGTCGGCGCTGGCCAGCCCCACGACGGTGTTGGAGAGGATCGGGAAGAAGGCGATCAGCCAGGCACACGCGAGCAAGGCAAAGGCCGTGTTGTCGATCCAGATGATGAGCAGCGGCGCGATGGCCACCACCGGTGTGACCTGCAGGATGACCGCGTAGGGGTAGAGCGTCATCTCGATCCAGCGCGAGCTGCTGAAGAAGATGGCCATCAGGCTGGCGCCGAGCACCGCAGCCACGAAGGCGATGGCGGTGATGCGCAGTGTGACCCAGAGGGCGCTGTTCAACAGGCCCCAGTCTTCCTGGAGCGCCCGCCCGATGCGCAGCGGCCCCGGCAACAGGTGTTCGGAGATCGGGACGGCGCGCGTGAGGAATTCCCACAGCAGCAGCACGGCGATGCCCAGCCCGATGGGCAGCAGAAGTTGGAGGTGGCGTTTCGATGGCATGGTGGGGATCAACGTGGTGCGGCGTGGGCAAACATGGCCGATTCCAGGGCAGCCGAGGCCTCGCGGCAGAGCTGTGCGTATTCGCCTGAGGTGCGGAACGTCTCGGTGCGCTCGGACGCGCTGTCGATGAGGATGTCGCTGTGCAGGCGGCCCGGCCTTGCCGCCAGCACCAGCACGCGTTGCGAGAGGTACACCGACTCGAACACCGAGTGCGTGACGAACACGGCCGTGAAACGCTTCTGTTGCCACAGCGCCAGCAGGTCGTTGTTGAGCTTGAAGCGCGTGATCTCGTCGAGCGCAGCGAAGGGTTCGTCCAGCAGCAGCACCTCGGGGTCGGTGGCGAGCGCGCGGGCGATCGACACGCGCATCTTCATCCCGCCCGAGAGCTCGCGCGGATAGGCATGCTCGAACCCCTTGAGGCCGACCTGTTCCAGCGCCGCCATCGCCCGTGCCTGCGCCTCGGCGCGTGGCGTGCCGGTGAGTGTCAGTGGCTTCATGGCGTTGGACAAGGCCGAGGCCCAGGGCATGAGCGTGGGTTCCTGAAACACGAAGCTGATGGCGCCGCGCCGCGTAGGCCGGGTGACCTTGCCCTGCGTGGCCTCCCCGAGGCCGGCCATGAGGCGCAGCAGCGTGCTCTTGCCGCAGCCCGACGGCCCCAGCAAGCTGGTGAAGCTTCCCCTTTCAAGCGCGAAGCTGACGTTGTCGATGGCCAGGGTCTGGTTGCCGTAGCGCTTGCTGACGCCATCCAGACGCAGAGGTGATGCACCGTGGTCGTTGAAGCTCATTTGCGCACACCCCGCCGCTTGTTCACGAAGTCCAGCGTGTAGATGCGCCGGAGGTCGAGACCTTCGGGGTACAGACCGGCAGCCACCATGGTCTGATAGAAGGAGGCCCAGCGTTGCTCGGTCATGGCGCCGATACCGAGTTCCTGGGCGTCACCGGAGTCCACCAGCCCGTGCTGCTTCATCGCGCGGATGGCGTAGGCGATCTGCTCGTCGTTGATCTCGGGATTGTTCTGCTTGATCAGCTGGTTGCCGGGCGCCGGGTTGTCGTAGAGGTAGCTGTACCAGCCTTCGATGGTCGCGTTGACGAACTTCTGCACGTACTCGCGGCGCTTCTCCACGTTCTCGCGCGTGGTCACGATCGTGGTGACGTAGGGGTTCCAGCCCCGATCGGCCAGCAGCACGCTGACCACGTTGGGCACGCCCGCCTTTTCCAGCGCGAACGGCTCGTTCGTCACGAAGCCCTGCTGCACGACCGTCTTGTCGGCCATGAACGGCGCCAGCGAGCCGGTGTAGGGCTTGATCTGCTCGTCCTTGAAGCCGAAGCGGCTCTTGAGAAACGGCCAGAAGGTGACGCGACCGATCGGCGCGATCAGCAGGGTGCGCGTCTGCATGTCCTCCAGCTTCGCGACGCCCTGGTTCGGGTGGGCGATCAGCACGCGCGGGTCCTTCTGCAGCAGGGCGGCCACGGTGACCAGGGGCACGTTCTCGCGCAGCGCATTGATCGCAGTGCCGCTGGAGCCGGCGATGAAATCGGTGCGGCCGCCCAGCAGTTGCTGTGTCGGGTTGCTCTGCGGACTGCCCAGGCGGATGTCCACGTCCAGCCCGTGCTTGCGGTAAATGCCGTTGGCCACGGCCTGGAAGAAGCCGCCCCATTCGGGCTCGGCGCGCCAGCCGATGAACATGGTGGCTTTTTCCAGCTTGTTGTCGGCCGACTGGGCAGAGGCGATCAAAGGCAGCGCCGCGAGGCACGCCAGGGCAAGGCGACGGGCGGGTTCCAGCAGTGTCATGGCGGTTCTCCGGAGGGAAGGAAAGATCAGCGCAGCAATTCGGCCACGTCGACGTGGTCGTTCAGCAACCCGGCGCCGCGCAGCACGTCGACCCAGCGCTGGTACATGGTGCGCAAGGTCGGCGACTGCAGGCTGAAGGGGAAAAAGACGGTGGACTTCAGGCCGACTTCGCGCAGCAGGCGAAGATCGCCGCGCGTGTGGCGCGCCAGGGCGTTGAACCCGGCCTCGGGGTCGGCGTAGATGGCGGCGGTGGCCTCGGCCAGCGCGTCGTGTGTGAGGTCGAACAGCAGCGGGTCGCGCTCGTAGCTGGCGCGCGTGGTCCACCAGTTGGACACCAGCGACGGATTGCCCGTGGCGGCCATGGCCAGCGTGTCGGCGCCCAGCACGTGGTCCACGGGATAGCCCAGCCCGCGCGATTCGATCTGCGTGGTGAACGGCTCGACGCACAGGGCCACGTCGATGTCGCCGCGCTCCAGCGCGGCCGGCATCTGGAAGAAGGGCATGGGCCGCCATTGCAGACGATCGACATCCACGCCGGCGCGCCGCAGCAGGTGCAAGGGCGCGCTGTGCGTGATGCCGCCGTCCAGCGCGAACGCGCCCAGGCGCAGGTTCTCGAAGTCGCGCGGCTCGCGCACCGTCACGTCGTGCCGGGCATAGATGTTGCAGAAGTCCGCCGTGCGCCCGGCGTAGCTGCCCCGGATGGCCGCGGGCGAGACCACACGGGTTGCCAGGCCGAAGCGCTGCCAGGCCATGATGGTCAGCGTCGGGCCCGAAAAGCTGAGGTTCATGCGGCCGCTGCGCATGTCCTCGATGGCCTGGACGGCGGAGCGTTCGACGAAGGCGGTTTCGATGCCGCGCCGGGCGAACAGGCCCTGCTCGATCGCCAGGTACATGGGCATCAGACCCATCATCGGGTCAGGGTGGGCATCGATCCAGAGTTTCATGTCGCTTCATTTGCATGTCAATGTCATGCAAATTTTCTTCATGAACGTAGATAAAAGAATAAGTGTTAACCCTTATTCTTGCGAAGTGCCCGTGGCGCTGAAACGAAAAGGCCCGCGTTGCGCGGGCCTTCTTTCAGGGACGGTGACCGTCAGGCGGTGGCGGGGACCTCGGTCGGCAAGGTCGCACGCCGACGGCGGGCCACGGCGGCACCGACGATGCCCAGGCCGGCCAGCAGCAGGGCATAGGCTTCCGGTTCCGGCACCGGGGTCACGAGCGAGCTGAAGCCCGGGCTGCCGACATCGCCGACCGTCGAGGTCCACGAACCGTCGGCGTCACCGACCGAGGACAGCACCCAGCCGTGGATGTTGTTCTGGCCGAGTTCGGCGAAGCTGCCCGGGCGGGCGGCGTTGAAGCGCGGGCGCACGCCGCCGATGGTGTTGTCGCCGTAGGTCAGGCGATCGACCAGGTTGAGCTGCGCGTCGTAGAGGTTGACTTCGTCGGCGCGCGCGAAGTTGGGCGCCATGAAGCCGATCACCTTGACCGAGCTGTCCAGGTTCCAGCGGGTGCGGAAGAGGTCGGGATCGATCTCGGTGACGATGACCGATTCGCCTGCGCGCACGATGCCGAACTCCGACAGGTTGAAGGTCAGGCTGGTGCGGCTGTCGTCGTCGTAGCTCCAGCCGGTGAAGTCCACGTCGGTGAGGCCGGTGTTGGTGAACTCGATGTACTCGCCCTTTTCATCGCTCGCGGCGCTCTGGTAGGAGAACTCGGTGATGAAGACGCTGGCGTGCGCCGGTGCGGCGATGAGGGCGCTGCCGGCGAGCAGCGTGGCGGCGAGCATGCGGTGAAGGACGGACATTTTTTTCATGGAAGAACCTCGTTCAGGGGTGGAGTGGTTGACGGAAGAAAGTGGGGTGCTCAGGCCGCGGTGCGGTTGCGGCGGCGCGCCATGAAACCGGCCAGGCCCAGGCCGGCGAGCAACATGCCGTAGGTCTCGGGCTCGGGCACCAGGGCGGCGGGCGTGAAGACGAACACCGACGGTTGTTCCTGGGTGATGTAGATCACGCCGTTCTCGTCGATGGTCACGCCCTCGGCCGTGCCGCTGAGGAACTTGAGGTCGATCGAACCCAGCACCTCGCCGGTGCGGGTGATCTCGAACAGCCGGCGCGATTCCTGGCTGATGACCAGCAGGTGGTCGTCGATGCCGGTGCCGGAGAGGCCCGGCACGGTGGACAGCACCTGGATGTCGGCCAGGTCGAGCGGGCGGATCGAGCCGGTCCAGTCGGGCTGAGCAAACACCATGTTGGCGGGATCGAACAGCGCGCCGTGGCTGCCCGTGCCGGTGCTGAAGTCGATGTTTGCCTCCAGGACGGCCAGCGGGTTCTTTTCCTTGACGGCGATGAAGCTGCCGTTGCGTGGATCGAAGCTCACGCCCTCCAGGCCTTCGTTGTTGCTGTAGCTCCCGAGCGAGTAGGCCGGCAGGCTGGCGCTGCGCGTGGCGGTGGTGTTGGCGGTGTAGTCCACACGGAACAGGCTCTGCGTGCGCTCTTCACCCAGCACGAACTGGCCGTTGCCCACGTAGGTCAGGGCTTCGGTGTCGTCGAAGCCGCTGAGCTTCATCGAGCCCAGCACTTCGCCGGTGCGCGAGACCTCCACGATGGCCTCGGCTTCGTCGCCGACCACGAAGAGCGTGCCGGTGTCCCAGTTGTAGGTGATGGCCGACGCCTCCGACACCATGCCGGGCTGGCCGGGCAGGCGGAACTGCTGGGTGAGCGTGTAGCCCGAGAGATTGAGCGAAGGCTGCGTCTGGGCCAGGGCGGGGAGGGTGAGGCCTGCGCACAGCGCAAGCAGAAGGGGGCGCACGTTCATGGTGTCTCTTTCGTCTGGAGCGGCTCGAAGCGAGTCCGCTTGCGGCGGAATTCTGGCCACCCAGCATTGCGGGCCTGTTGCCGAACCGCGCCTTTTTCGGGCTTTGCCGTGCGCCGTTCGGACCACGCGGGTGCGCCGCGGTCGACCTCGTGATGCCGAACGCGGTTGCTGCGGCGCCGGCCGAACTTGATGAGCCGTTCGGCTCAGTAAAGCCGTGGCCCGCGGTTGCATTTCCGTGACGCACGCTCTGCATCATCTGACGCAGTCCGGCGCCGCAGTTGCATTGCATTGCGCGCCATTCAACGTGCTGCCCAACCACACCAACCAGGTCCTGAAGATGAAGCCCACCCTTGATCCGCGCTGCCCGTCCGTTCAACGCCGCCTGCCCGCCTGCCTGATGGCGCTGGGCCTGCTCACGGCCTCCGCCGTGTGGGCCGACACCGCGCCGCAGAACCTTCCTTTCGCGCAGGACTGGTCCAACGCCGGCCTCATCACGGCCAACGACAGCTGGTCGGGCGTGCCCGGCATCGTGGGCTACCGCGGTGACGACCTGGTGACCTCCACCGGCGCGAACCCGCAGACCGTGCTGGGCGTCGGTTCGCAGGTGGTCAACGTGCTGGCCAACCAGACCAACCCCAACACCCTCACCAACGGTGGCGTGGCCGAGTTCGCGATCGCCAACCCCGTGGTCGCGCTCAACGGTTCGGGCACCGCCGACGCGCCCAACATCGTCATCCACCTCAACACCACCGGCCAGCAGGACATCCGCGTGGCCTACACGCTGCGCGACCTCGATGGTTCGGCCGACGACGCCGTGCAACCGGTCGCGCTGCAATACCGCGTGGGCAACACCGGCAACTTCATCAACGTGCCGGCCGGCTTCGTCGCCGACGCCACCACCGGCCCCAACCTCGCCAACGCCACCTTCCCGGTGTCGGTGGTGCTGCCGGCCGCCGCCAACAACCAGGCCCAGTTGCAGGTCCGCATCATCACCACCAACGCGGTGGGCAACGACGAGTGGGTCGGCATCGACGACATCGCCATCACCGGCACGCCGGTGGGCGGCAGCATCAACCAGCCGATCGCCACGGCCTGCCCGGCCGGCACGGCATTCGACCAGGGCGTGGGCGGCACGCTGGCCCTGAGCGCCACCGACAGCGACAGCGTGGTCAACGGCATCACCCTGGGCAACGGCACGCCCGCCGGCATCGCGCTCGACGGCTTCCAGCCCGCCGTCGCCGATGGCGGCACGGCCACCGCGTCGCTGGTGGTCGCCGGCTCGCTGGCCGCGGGCAGCTACCCGGTGCAAGTCACCTTCTCCAACAACGAACTGCAGACCGCGCTGTGCAACCTGACGGTCACCGTCAACGGCAGCCTCACCATCCCGCAGGTGCAGGGCAGCGGTGCGCTGAGCCCGCTGGAAGGCCAGTCGGCCACGGTGCGCGGCGTGGTCACGCTGGTCACCAACAACGGCTTCTTCCTGCAGGACCCGGTGGGCGACGGCGACGCCAGCACCTCCGACGGCCTCTTCGTCTTCACCAGCAGCACCCCGGGCGCCAACGTGGTGGCGGGCAACGAGCTCAGCGTGACCGGCACCGTCACCGAGTACCGCACCGGCACCGGCGCGCAGGCCGTGGCGCGCCCGCTCACGCAGCTCACCGCGCCGACGATCGCGCTGCTGTCCACCGGCCACACCGTGGCGCCGACCGTGATCACGCTGCCCGAAGTGGCCGAGGGTGAGCTCGAGCGCTACGAAGGCATGCTGGTGCACATCGCCACGCCGCTGACCGCCTCGCAGAACTTCTTCCAGGGCCGCTACGGCCAGGTCACCCTCTCCGCCGAAGGCCGCCTGGAGAAGCCGACCAACCGCCACCCCGCCGGCTCGGTGGAGGCGCTGGCGATGGAAGACGGCAACGCGCGCCGCCGCATCCTGCTCGACGACGGCCTGTCGATCCAGAACCCCGACCCGACGCCCTACCTCGCCGCCGACAACACCCTGCGCGCCGGCGACGTGCTGCCCTCGGGCGTGACCGGCGTCATCGACTACGGCCTGGCCACCAACCTCACCGACGGCATCAGCGACTACAAGATCCATCCGACCGAAGAGGTGGTGTTCAGCCGCGAGAATCCGCGCCCCGGCACGCCGGCGGCCGTGGGCGGCAACGTGCGCGTGGGTGCCTTCAACGTGCTGAACTACTTCACCACGATCGACCAGGCGGGCGCGAGCTGCTACCCCGGCGGCGGCCGTTCCGACTGCCGCGGCGCCGACAGCGCGGCCGAATTCACCCGCCAGCGCGACAAGATCGTGAAGGCCATCGTCGGCCTCAACGCCGACGTGGTGGGCCTGATGGAGATCGAGAACAACGGCAACACCGCCGTGCAGAACCTGGTGAGCGGCCTCAACGCCGTGGCCGGTGCCAACACCTACGCCACCGTCGCCATGCCCACGGGCGGCAGCGGCACCGATGCCATCCGCGTCGCCATGATCTACAAGCCCGGCAAGCTCTCGCTGGTCGGCCAGGCCCGCAGCGACACCGACAGCGTGCACAACCGACCGCCGCTGGCGCAGACCTTCGCGGCCGCCAACGGCGAGCGCTTCTCGGTGGTCGTCAACCACTTCAAGTCCAAGGGCAGCTGCCCCAGCGGTTCGGGCGCCGACGCCGATGCGGGCGACGGCCAGGGCTGCTGGAACGCCACCCGTGTGGAGCAGGCGCAGGCGCTGCTGGGCTTCGTCTCGCAGATCCAGTCCACCTCGGGCTCGAACGACGTGATGGTGGTGGGCGACATCAACGCCTACGGCAAGGAAGACCCCATCCTCGAAATGACGAACAACGGCCTGGTCGACGAGATCGCGCGCTTCAACGCCTTCGGCTACTCCTACGTGTTCGACGGCGAAGCCGGCTACCTCGACCACGGCCTGGCCACGGCCAGCCTGAGCGCCAAGGTGACGGGCGCCATCCACTGGCGCATCAACGCCGACGAGCCGTCGGTGATCGACTACAACACCGAGTTCAAGCTGAGCGACTACTACACCAACACGGTGTACCGCTCCTCCGACCACGACCCGGTGCTGGTGGGCCTGGCCCTGCGCAAGGCGGTGAACGGCACGGCCTCGCGCGACACCCTGGTCGGCACGGCTGGCGATGACGTGATCACCGGCGGCCCCGGTGCCGACGTGCTCACCGGTGGCGCAGGTGCCGACGTGTTCGTCTACACCGACCTGCGCGACGCCGGCGACCGCATCACCGACTTCGTGCCCGGCACCGACCGCATCGACCTCGTCGCCCTGCTGCAGTCCATCGGCTACACGGGCGGCAACGCCATCGCCGACGGCGTGGTGCGCCTGGTCGACAGCGCCGCCGGCCTGGTGGTCCAGATCGACGCCGACGGCAGCGCCGGCCCGCTTGCCGCGCGGCCCCTGCTCACCCTCACCGGTGTGAGCGCCGCCCAGATCGTTGCCGCCCGCGACCTCGGCCTGTGAAGCCTTCCTCTTTTATCGACATCTCTTTCAACACGGAGCCTCTTCTCATGAATGCATCCCGCCAACTCTTTCGCCGCACGGCCTGTGCCTTCGCCGCGTCCCTCGTCCTGTGCGGCGGCTCGGTCTGGGCCGAGGGCCTGACGGTCCTGCACCTGGGCGACCAGGAATCGTGGCTGCTCTCCGCGCAGGGCAACCTGCGCGACGACGCCAGCCAGGCCATCTCGTTCTACGGCGGCGTGGACCGCCTCGCCACCGTGGTCGCCAACCGCAAGGCCGCGGCGCAGTCCGCCGGCCGCAGCGTGATCACGCTCAACGCCGGTGACTCCTTCCTGCCCGGCCCGCGCCTGACCGCCAGCTTCGCCAACCTCGCCGGCGCGCACGCCGACGGCGGCCAGGACTTCTACGACGCCATCGCCAACCGCCTGATCGGCGTGGACGCCACCACCTTCGGCAACCACGAGTTCGACCTGGACAACACCGGCCCGGTGGCCGCGCGTTTCGCCGAGGTCTCGGGCACCACCTACCTGTCGGTGAACCTGGACTTCTCCGCCACCCCCGAGTTCGCCAACCTGCAGGCGCAGGGCAAGGTGGCCGCCTCCAAGATCCTCACCACCGCCGGTGGCAAGAAGGTCGGCGTGATCGGTGTTACCACGCCGCTGCTGCCCTCCATCTCCTCGCCGCCCGCCGGCATCATGAAGAACTGGAGCGCCGCCAACAGCGAACTGCAGAACCTGCAGGCCCTGCTGCCCCTGGTGCAGGCCGAGATCGACGACCTGCGCAACAACCAGGGCGTGACGGCCATCGTCGTCATGAGCCACCTTCAGAACTCGCAGAACGAGCTCCAGGTGATGGTGCCCGCCCTCAGCGGTGTGGACCTGGTGATCTCCGGCGGCGGCCACGAACTCATGACCGACCCGGACGACCTGCTGATCAACGGCGGTGTGGCCCCCACCTACAGCACGCACCCGGTGTACGCCACCGACGCCCAGAACAAGGCCGTGCCCCTGGTCACCGGCCACTTCGGCAACCGTTACGTGGGTGAAGTGAACCTCACGCTGGACGACACCACCGGCCAGGTCACGAGCATCGACAGCACCCGCATGGTCCGCGTGAGCGGCGCCGCCGCCGACGCCGACCGCGTCACCGGCCACGCCGGCGTGGCGGCTGCGGTGGTGGCGCCGGTGTCGAGCTACATCGCTGCGCTCAACGCCCAGGTCATCGGCACCACGGCGGTGCCGCTCAACGGCCCGACGCACGTGGCCTGCCCGGCCGCGCCCTGCGACTACACCGAAGGCGTGCGCAACGCCGACACCGGCCTGGGCAACCTGGTGGCCGACGCCATGCGCTTCGCCGGCAAGGCCGACGTGGGCATCCAGAACGGCGGCGGCATCCGCACCAGCGTGGCCGGCCCCGGCAACGTCACCACCGGCGACACCTTCAACGTGCTGCCGTTCACCAACCTGGTCAAGCGCGCGCCCGCGATGAACGCCGCGCAGCTCAAGGACCTGCTGGAGCACTCGGTGGCCGCCTCCACGGCCAACGGCGTGCCGCAGGGCCGTTTCGCCCAGGTCTCGGGCATCCAGGTGGTCTACGACACCCTGCGCACGGCGCGCGGCACCGCGCTGAACTCGGGCGACCGCATCCGCCGCATCACGCTGGACGACGGCACCGTGCTGGTCGACAACGGCGCCGTGGTCTCGCCGCGCATCTTCTCGTTCGCCACCATCGACTTCACCGCCAACGGCGGCGACGGCTTCCCCTTCGCGGCCAACGCCGTGGTGTTCGAGAACAACGTCAACACCATCACCTACCAGGAAGCGCTTGCCAGCTTCATCCGCACGCCCAAGGCCGAAGGCGGCCTGCAGCGCCTGAACGCCGCCGACGGCGACGAGATCACCGCCAACATGTACGGCGAGGAAAACGCCTTCGACCGCGGCGGCCGGCTGATCGACGCGGCCGTGGCCCGCACCGTGGCCGGCGTGACGCGCAACGGCACCAGCGGGCGCGACACGCTCGTGGGCACCGCGGGCGACGATCTGATCATCGGCGGCGCCGGTGCCGACACCCTCACCGGCGGCGCGGGCCTGGACACCTTCCGCTACACCAGCGTGCGCGATGCCGGCGACACCATCACCGACTTCACGCCCTACGTGGACAAGCTCGACCTCAACCCCCTGCTGGCCAGCATCGGCGTGGTGGGCAACGGCGTGGCCAGCGGCCATGTGAGTCTCGTCGACACCCTTGGCGGTGTGCACGTGATGCTCGACACCGATGGCGCCAGCGGCCCGATCGCGCCGCGTCCCCTGGTCACGCTCAAGGGCCTGACCGCCGCCCAGTTCGCCCCGGGCCGGGACCTCGTGCCGGCCCCCGCTCCCTGATTCCCCTGACGATCTTCTTCACCCGAAAGGTTTCCCATGAAAGCACTCCGCACCTTCGTCGCCGCCGCCTGCCTGTGCGCGGCCGGCATCGCGCCCGCCCTGGCCCAGGGCACCACGTTCCAGAACGGCACGTTCGACGCCAACGCCACCACGGGCTGGCAGTCCTACGGCGACGTGCTCGCCGCCAACGACCGCCTGCGCCTGACCACGGCCTCGCTGTACGACGACGACATCCCCGGCCAGAACGGCTTCAACAACCAGTCCGGCGTGGCCGCGGTCGATTTCTTCGCCTCGCCTGATCTGGCCGGCATCCCGGTGTCCGCGTTCGACCTGGGCGGTTACGCCTACGAAGGTTCCGCCGTGCGCCAGGACTTCGTGGCCAACGCCGGCGACCTGCTGACGGTCACCTTCAACTGGGCCTTCCTGTCCACCGACACCGTCAACCCGGACTTCGGCTTCGTGGCCCTGAACGACTCGGTGTTCAAGTTCGTCGACACCACCAGCTCGGTCCTCAACGGCGTGTTCCTCGGCACCTTCGCCGACAGCAGCAACGTCAACTGGAGCTGGTACCAGTCCACCTACACCTACCAGGCCAACAGCAGCGGCGCCGTCTCGCTGGCCCTGGGCGTGGTGGACGTGGGCGACGTGCTGAACACCTCCGAACTGCGCATCGACAACGTGGTCGTGAGCGCCGTGCCGGAACCCGAGACCTACGCGATGCTGCTGGCCGGCCTGGGCCTCATGGGCGGCTACGCCCGCCGCCGCAACAAGAAGCAGCAACAGGCGACCCAGGCCTGAGCCCGGGCCACCGACCGCCTCAAACCGCCTGAGCCGCCGCCATCTTGCGAGCCCGACGCCGAGCCCCGACCATGACCACGCCCAGCCCCGACAGCATCATGGCCAGCGTCTCGGGCTCGGGCACGGCCGCGATCGTGACGCGCACCACCATGTCGTCGAAATCGTTGTCGGCGTACGAGTCGTTGAAGAGCAGCAGCGCGCTCTGGCGGTCGGCCGAGAGCATCACGCCGACGTTGGCACTGCCGTTGCCCCACAGCGCGCCCAGGCCGTTGCTGAGGAAGCCGAAGTCGAGCGCGCCGCCGGCGTCGATCGTGCTGCTGAAGCTGCTGCCGAGCTGCGCGATGCCGTTGAGCTGGTTGCTGAGCCGCCCGAGGCCGGCGACGAAGGCGTTGTTGTACGCGGCCTCGAAGCCCACCAGCGTGTACGTGACCGTGGCCGCCTGCGACAGCAGCAGCGGCGCGCCGCGCCACAGCGCGGAGAGGTCGAACTCGGTGGCGTACGTGGCCGCGCTGCCCAGCCAGTCGGGGTTGAACGTGCCGGCCGCGTGCGTCAGGTCGACGAAGCTGCCGCCGGTCTTGTCGAGGTCGGCCGCGCTGGCGATGCCGGTGGCGGCCACCAGGCCGAGGGACAGGCACGCGGCCCGGGTCAGAGATGCGAGACGTTTCATGAGGATCACCTTTCGTCGGCCGCCCCTGTCGGCGCGCCGATGCCAATGGACGAAAGACTGGACCGTGATGGAAAAGTAACACCAGCCTGGGTATCTTCTGCCACGCCTGCCAGCCACGAACCCGGATTCTGCGGGCGGGGTTGGTGCTGTGTTCTTTTCAACCGCGTTGGACAGGGGTGTCGGCATGATCCGAATGGATGGTTTTGGGCGATTCGTGGCCTGTGCGGGCCTGCTCGCCGGTTTGTGGGGCGCGCCCGCGGCGCTGGCGCTCACGGGCGGCGCCGGCCCGCAGGAGATGGCGGCCGACGCGCCGTGGTCCGGGGTCGTCAGCCTGGACAGCGGGGGCCGGCTCTACAGCGGTGTGCTCATCGGGCCCGAGCACGTGCTCACGGCGGTGCACGCGGTGAACATCGCCGAGCCCGGCCGCATGCGCTTTCGCAGCGCGCTGGGCGGCGGCTTCATGGCCACGGGAACCGAGGTGCATGTGAGCCCGGCCTACACCGGCACCACCACGGGCAACCTGCCTGGCGACCCCTCGGTGCACGCCGATCTGGCGATCGTGCGCCTGAGCCGCCATGCGCCCCAGGCGCTGCAGGTGCCGCGCATCTTCACCGGTGCGCTGCTGGGCCGCGTGATCACGCTGGTGAGCCACGGCGGCAGCACCACGCTGGTCACCACTGGCGAGAACCGGGTCGATGCGGTGTTCGCCGACGCGATCGGTCGGCCCGCCACCTACCTGTTCGACTTCGATGGGCCCACGCTGGAGAGCAACCGCATCGGCCCGGCCGTGCCGGCCAACGGCAGTCTGGGCGCGCGGCGCGAGGCCACGCTGGTCAACGGCGATTCGGGCAGCGCCGCCTTCGTGCAGGTCGACGGCCAGTGGTGGCTGGCGGGACTCAACAGCTTCGAGATCAACTTCGCTGCCGGCCCCGCCACGCGCGGTGCCCATGGCACGGGCGCTGGCGGCATCGTGCTGTCCGAACACCTGGGCTGGATGCGCGAGGTGCTGGCCGCGCCCCCGAAGCCCGCGACGGCCTCAGGCGCGAAGGCCGCCCGCTGAAGGCGCCCAGCCGAAGGCCTCGATCAGCTGCCGCCCCCAGCCCTGCTCGGTGGGCAGCGGCGGCAGCGGTCGCGAGAAAAAGCCGGGCTCCTGCGTGCGCCGCAGCATCTCGCGCATGCCCTCGGTGAAGCCGGCCGGGCCGCCGTCCGTGACCACCACCCAGGGCGTGTCGTCGAGCAATTCGACCACGCCCGATTCGCGGTGCAGCACCACGCCCTGCATCCGGTACAGCGCTTCGATGGCGGGCAACCCATAGCCCTGCAGCGCGGGCATCAGGAACACATGCGCGCGCCGGTACAGCGTGGCGAGCTGCTCGTCGTCCACGAAGCCATGGAAGAACACGCGGTCGTCCAGCCCCAGCCGGTGGCTGAGGGCCGCGAGTTCCGCCGCCTGCGGGCCGCTGCCCGCCACGTGCAGGCGAAACGGCGGCTCGCCGCGGGGTTCGCGAACGATGGCCGCGAGGCCGTGCAGCATCCAGTCGATGCGCTTGCTGGTCTGTAGGCGGCACACGCTGAGCAGCTCGATCGGCGCCAGGGGCCGCGTGGGCGCCCGCGCCAGCGGCTGCTGGCCGAAGCCGCCGAGGTGGAAGACCCGGGCCTCGCGGCCGTAGAGCGCCCGCATCTCGTCGCTCAGCGCCTGGGTGTTGGTGGCGAAGGCGCGCGCGCCCTGCACGCCCTGGCGGGTGGCCCAGTGCCGCACGCTCAGCAGTTCCTGCGCGCGGTGCCGGGGCGGGCTCTGCAGCAGGCGGTAGGTGTCGGGGATGCGCAGGTGGTAGGCCACCGGGCTGGCCAGCCCGGCCAGCCCGGCGTGCAGGGCCGACTGGATGCTGAACAGCACCGGCACCGGGTCCCCGCGCTGTTGCAGGCGCAGCAAGGCCCGGCGCAGCGCCATGGCGCGGTGCATCCCCCCCTGCGGTGGTCGCAACGCGTGCACCCGCAGCGGCAGCCGCGCGTGCCGGGCCAGGTCGATGCGGTCGTGATAGCACAGCACGCTGTGCGCCAGGCCCTGCGCATGCAGACCCTCGGACAGCGAGAGGATCACGCGTTCCTCGCCCCCGAACTCCACGAACTCCGGCTGGAAGATCACGATGTCCCCGGCGGCCGGAAAGCTGGCGGCGCTCACCAGGATACCTTCGCCCTGCGGGCTGCGGTGCGAGCTTGCTTGGGGGCGGCCCGGCGCTGCGCTCATGCGCCTTCCGGCGCCGGCCCGCGCCGGGCCTGCATGCGGTCCACCAGCGACTGCAGCACCGCGTCGCGCGCGAGGTGCCGCAGCGCGTGCTCGCGCGCGCGTTCGCCCAGGGCCTGCCGTTGCGCCGGGTGGTCCAGCAGGCCGATCAGCGCCATCGCCAGCGCGCCCGCGTCGCCGGGTGGCACCACGCGGCCGCAGCGCGACACCACGTCGGCCAGCTCGGTGTCGGTGCGGCAAGTCGCCAGCACGGGCCGGCCGCTGGCCAGCATGCCGGTCAGCTTGGAAGGCAGCACCAGGTCTTCGGCCTCCCGGCTCTGGGGCAGCAGGTGCACGTCCGCCAGGCCCAGCAGATCGTTCAGGCGCTCCAGCGGTTGCAGTGGCAACAGGCGCAGGTTGGGCAGGCTGGCCGCGGCCTGTTCCAGCTCGGCCTGCATCGGGCCGTTGCCGCACACCACGAACACCAGGTCGCTGCGGTGGGCCAGCAGGCGCGCGGCCTGCGGGATCACCATCAGGCCCTGCTTGGCGCCCAGGGTGCCCGAAAAAAGCGCCACGTGGGTGCCGGGTGCCAGGCCCAGCTCGGCCCGGTAGGGGCTGGGGCCGCTCAGGGGGCGGATGCGCGCCACGTCGGCCCAGTTGATGAAGAGGTGCGTGCGTTCTTCGGGCACGCCCTTGCGCCGCAGGTGCTGCAGCATGCGCCCGGAGATGGTGGAGACCACATCGAAGCGGCGCAGCAGCCACGACTCCAGCGCGCGCACCGTGCGCCCCAGGCGTTCGCCGCGCAGCAGGCCCATCTGCAGGGCCACGTCGACCTCGAAGTCCTGCACGTGCAGCCAGGCCTGGGCGCCGCTCAGGCGCGCGGTGAGCCAGCCGCCGGGCGCGCACACCAGCGCGGGCGCCACGGTGAGCACCACGTCGGGCCGCCAGGCGACCTGGCGCAGCATCACCGGCAGCGAGGACAGCGCAAAGGTGCACAGGTGCAGCACGCGCTGCAGGCCGCCGGGGCGCCGGGGCACCCACAGCGGCGCGCGCCACACGCGCACACCGCGCCAGGTGTCGTGCCGCCAGGGCGGCCAGTGAAAGGCCCGGTCCACCTGCCAGGCCGGGTAGTAGGGCGGGGCGGCGACCACGCGCACCTCGTGGCCCTGGGCGGCCAGCCACTCGGCCATCTCACCCGAATACTTGCCCACGCCGATCACCTCGGGCGCGAAGTTGGCGCTGTGGATCAGGATCTTCATGGCCGCTCCGGCGCCGCCGGCGCGCGCTGCCCCTGTTCGGCTTCTTTCACCTTGAGCACGATCAGGTACTCGTAGATGGTCTGCAGCAGGGCGTAGCGGACGCCGGCCACACCGTCGAGCACGCCGCGCCGCCAGACCAGCATGTAGAACAGCTTGATCAGCGGGCGCGCCGGCAGGCGGTAGAAGATCGCCTTCTGGTGCACGCGCCGCTCGTTGAAGTCGGCGCCGAACAGCGCGGTGCGCCAGGACGGCTGCTGCACCGACCTCGACACGATCAGCTGGGCTTCCATGCGCGAGTAGGTGTTGTGTTTGTCGAGCCAGTGGTCCAGCCCCTTGGAAAACGGGTAGTGGTCGAACGGCTGGGCGAGGTCGGCAATGGGGCCATCCACCACCAGCACCTCGTTGATCTCGCGCTCGTAGCGCGCGCGATCGGGCCGCAGCAGCCGCACGTAGAAGGGCGAGATCTGCGAGCGGCGCAGCCAGGTGCCCCACCAGATGTCGCGCCGGCGCATGCGCGCCGCGGCGATGTCGGTGTGCGCCCCGGCGCCCTGCACGAAGGCCTCGATCTCCCGGGCCAGCGCGGGCGGCACGCGCTCGTCGGCGTCGAGCACCAGCAGCCAGGGGTGGCGAAACGGCAGGCGCAGGCCGGCGTTGCGCTGGCTCGCGTAACCGTCGAAGGCGCGCTCCGTCACCTGCGCGCCGGCCTCGCGCGCGATCTCGCGCGTGCGGTCGGTGCTCAGCGAGTCCAGCACGTGCACGTCGTCGCTCCAGGCCACGCTGGCCAGGCAGCCGGGCAGGTCCTGCTGCTCGTTGCGGGTGAGGATGAGCACGGACACCGGGGTCACGGCAGGCTCCTGGGCTGGCGGCTGCGCTTGCGCGTGGCCGGGTGGCCGGTCCAGACCGTCCAGGGCTCCTGGATGTCCTTGATCACCACCGCGCGCGCGCCCACCACGCAACCGCGCGCCACGCGCACGCCGGGGCCGATGAAGGCATCGGCGCAGATCCACACCTGGTCTTCCAGCACCACGGGCCGCGCCACCAGCTGGAAGTTGGACGAATCGATGTCGTGCGAGCCGCCGCAGAGGTGCGCGCCCTGCGAGATCACGCAGCCGTCGCCGATCTCCATCGGCGCCATGTTGTAGAGCGTCACGCCATCGGCCACGCCCACGCGGTTGCCGATGCGCAGCTGCCAGGGGGCCCAGATGCGCACGTTGGCGTACACGTTCACGTCGGTCCCCAGGCGGGCGCCGAAGAGGCGCAGCAGCGCGCGGCGCCAGGCGTGTGCGGGCCGCGGGCTCGGGCGGAACACCAGCAGCCACACCACGCCCCACAGCGCGCGCGCCGCGCGGTTGCCCAGCGAAAACGAGGGCTGCGTGAAGGGGTCGTTGTCCTGCAGGATCACGGTGGGCTCTCCGGCTTCTTGCGCAGGACGAAGCGCCACTTGTCGCCGAGCAGTTCTTCCTCGGTGTAGTCGTCGAGTTCCTCGATCACGTCCTCGGTCAGGAAGGCCGCGCCGTGCCCGGCCTGCAGGTTGTGCACCGCCTCGACCCGGAAGTGGCGCTCGAACAGGCGCCGGTAGTCCGCCAGGCGCATCTCGTTGAGGAAGCAGTCGGCCTGGAAGCGCCGCTGGCGCAGGTGCTCCCAGGGTTCGGAGCGGCGCTCCATGTCGCTGCCGAGCGTGTGCGCGTACCACTCCACCAGGTGGCCACCGCCGATGCCGGTGAAGACGGCCGGCGCGATGAGGGCCACGCCGTCGGGCGTGAGCGCGCGCGCCATGCTGGCGCACACGGCGTCCAGCGCGTCCTGCGGGATGTGCTCGAACACGTCCTCGGAGTAGAAGAAGTCGATGGACGACGGCGCGAGGCTGGCCGTGGCGATGTCGCCGACCAGGAAGCGCTCGGGCTGGATGCGCAGGCGCGCGCCGCGCTGCACCAGTGCACGGTCCAGCGCGCGGCGTTCGTGCGCATCGAAGACCTTGGCGCGCACCGCGCTCTTGATGAAGCGCTGCCAGCCGTTGGTCTTGAGAACCCGCAGCAGTTCGGGGACGGAGCCGTCGAGCAACGGGGCGTCCAGGTCGATGCCCCGCGCGTTCAGGCCCAGCGAACTCAGCGCGAGCAGCCGCAGCGGGCGCGCGCCGTAGCCCACCTCGAAGAGGGACGCGTCCTGGAACAGCCAGCCGCTGAGCGATTCGTAAGTCGTGCGGTAGCCGTCGAGCTCCTGCATGAGCTCGGCCATGTCGTCGCCCCGGCCTTTGAGGCCCTGCAGCCGCATCTGCAGGAATTGCAGGTTTTCCCAGAGCCAGCCGCCGGCCGTGGCGATGTGGCCCACCGAGTGGGTCTTGACCACGCTCATGGCTGTCTCCCCCGGGCGTGTTGCCGGATCACCTGCAGCAGGCTGTCGGCCATGGCTTCGACGGTGAAGCTCTTCTTGAACAGCCGGCTGGCGGCCAGGGCCATGCGCTGGCGGTCCGCCGGGTGGAGCGCGAGCCAGCGCTCGAGCAGGGCGCGCGTGCCATCCACCGTGTCGTCGGCCACGAGGCCGGCGCCCGCGTCCTGCACTTCGCGCCAGATGTTGACCTTGTCGGAAATCAACACCGGCAGGCCGCAGCCCAGCGCCTCGGCCACCGCGATGCCGAAGTTCTCCTGGTGCGAGGGCAGCACGAAGGCCTCGGCCGCGTGGAACGCGCCCCACTTCTGATCGCCCTGCAGCATGCCCACCCAGTGGATGCGGTGGTCCACGCCGCGCAGCGCGGCCTGGGCGCGCAGTGCGGCCATCCAGCCGGTCTGGTCGGGGCCGGCCATCACCAGATGCAGGTCGAGCGCCTGGTCGGCGACATCGGCGAAGGCGTCGATCAGCAGGTCGCAGCCCTTCTTTTCCTGGATGCGCCCGAGGAACAGCAGCACGCGCTTGCCCCACAGCGCGGGGTGGGCATCGAGGAAGCGCACGGCCAGCACCGCGCCGTCGTCCGGCGGCGTGCGCGTGCCGAACGAGACCACCTGCTCGCGCGCCTTGTAGAGCCGGAAGGACTCGCGCGCCAGCAGGCGCTCGTCCTCGCAGGTGAAGAGCACGGCGGCCGCGTCGCGCAGCACCCGGTATTCGGCCCAGGGCCAGTACAGCCACTTCTTGAAGTGCTTGAGCGGGTAGGTGCGCTTGAACCAGGGGTCGAGCATGCCGTGGGTGAACACGGCGTAGGGCTGGCCGGTGCGCGCGAGCACGCGCCAGGTGGCGAAGCTGTGGTACTGCCAGAGCCCGTTGACGATCACGAAGTCGTAGCCGCGCGCGTGCTGGTCGAGCCAGGACACCATGCGGCCGTTGAGGCCGTAGTTGCCCCGGCTCGGGCCGAGCGCGTGCACCTTCTGGCTCAGCTGGCCGAGCCAGCTCGACGCGGGGTCGTCCAGGGTCACGAGTTCGGTCTCGCAACCGAGTTCGGCCATGCGGTGGGCGACGTTGCGAACGCCTTCGATGGGGCCGCCTCGGGCCGGGTCGGCGGAGTGGATGACTTGCAGGATTTTCATGCGGGGGTCCTGGCCATGTCGGCGTTGAGGTTCACCTGCTCGCCGGCGAGCACCTGCCCGTAGACCTGCAGGTACTGGCCGATGGCGCGGTCGGCGTCAAAACGGCGGGCCCAGGCCATGCAGGCTTGCGATCGCGCCAGGGCGTCGGCGACCGGTTCGTTGATCACGGCGTGGAGCCGGCGGGCGCCGTCGGCGGCCCAGGCCTGCCCGTCGTCGCCGCTGCGCAGGCGCGGCAGGTAGGTGGTGTGCGGGCCGCCGATCTCGTTCATCGGCGTGTCGTCGGTGGTGACCACCGGGCAGCCGCAGGCCTGTGCCTCCACGATGGGCCAGCCGAAACCCTCGGCCAGGCTGGGGAACAGAAAGGCGCGCGACACCGAGTAGGCGGCCTGCAGCAGCGCGTGGTCGATGCCGTAGAGGAAATGCACCGTGCCCTGCTCGGGCACCTCGCGCAGCACGGCCTGCACCGCCTCGGTCTGCGGCACGCCCACCAGCCAGAGTGGCAGGGGGTGGCGCTGGGCGCGGGCGTAGTGCGCGTAGAGGCGCAGCACGCCGGCCACGTTCTTGTACCACTGGCCGCCGCTCACGTGCAGCAGCACGCCACCCGGCGCCACCGGCATGCCCGCGCCGCGCAACTGCACCCGGGCCTGCGCCGCGGGGATGCGCGCGAAGCGCTGGTTCAGGCCGTTGTAGACCACCTCGCACGAGAGCGGATCGATGCCGCCGACGCGCCGCAGGTCTTCGCGCGTGCGCTGCGAAATGCAGATGAAATGGCGCGCCTGCTGGAAACCCCGGCGGATGTAGCGCTGGTAGATTCGCCCGCTCGCGCCGGTGCGGTTCTCGGGAATCTCGCCCAGGGCCGAGCGCAGGGCCAGCAGGTCGTGCACATGCACCACCAGCGGCCGGCCACGCACCAGCGGCACCCAGGGTCCGAGCGCCTGGTCGCTCATCACGAACAGCGTGTCGTCGGGTTGGCGTGCCAGCTGCCGCCGCACCCAGATCGGGAACAGCAGGTACTGATCCACATAGCCGGCCCACTTCGACAGCGGCCCGCGCACCCAGCGGCGCACGCGGGCCGGGGGCGACCACACCTGGACCTCGTGCCCCCGCGCCGTGTAGGCGTTGCGCAGCATCTGCGCAAAGCGGGGCATGCTTTGCGAAGCCAGGAAGGCCGGGTGGGTGAAGAGGACGATGCGCATGGTCTAGGGGGAGATGCCGTGCACGGTCGTGGCGCGGGCGTGGCCATGGAACACCAGGCCCAGGCAGCGAACGAAGGTGGTGATGAGGAAAAAGAAGAACACCTGCTGCGGCAGCTCCCGGAACACCAGCGAGACCCAGGCGTGCAAGGCATCGGCGGTGAGCCCGTACTGGAAGATCTTCCAGATCGACAACATGCCCACGGTGGTCAGCAGCACCTGGCCGGAGCGCGACCGGTACGACAGCAGGTCGAGCAGGGCGAACACCCCGAGGCAGGCGAAGAAGTACACGATCGCGAAGCCGACGCCCAGCAGGGCCAGGCCCTGGGCCAGCATGGAGCCGGTGCGGTAGCCACCCAGCGGGCCGCCCTGGCTCAGGTGGCTCAGGTAGTCACCCATCGAGAACTCGAGGTCGCGCTTGTTCACGTCCACCCCCAGCGCCTTGAGCGCCGGGTTGGGCAGGATGGACCACATGAGATCGACCGAGGTGTCCGCCAGCCGGGCCGTGTCGCTCTGCGAGAAGCGCGAGACGAAGTAGAGCGAGTTGTCGTGGAACTTGGTCTCCATCAGGCGCGCCAGCAGCGGGTTCTCGAAGTAGTACTCGTCGTACTTGTCCAGGGTGGCGGCGTCGCGCTGGATGCGCTCCTGCTGCGCCAGCAGCTCGGGGCGCTGGAAGTAGTAGAGCGTCTCCTTCACCATGTCCACGGCCGACACGCCGCCGCGCACCTTGCGCGCCACCACCATCGCGGTGGCCAGGTCGGTCATGGGAATGGCCACCGCGCCCAGCACCAGGCCGAGCACGCCGAGCTGCAGGCAGCGTTTGCCCGAGACCGGCGCCTGGCTGCGCAGGGCGGTGAGCAGGGCAAACAGCGCGATCGTCACGAAGCCCGAGAGCATGATGCTGCGCACATTGGCCGCCAGGCCCAGCAGCACCACCAGGCTGCCGAAGCACAGCAGGTGCAGGTACTGCCGGCGCGGGCGGCAGTAGGCGGGGCCGACCTGGATCAGGTACATGGGGATCAGGAACGGCGCCCAGGTCAGGAAGCGCATGCCGTCGAGCACCTTGCGGAAAGTGCCTTCGCTGCCGCCGCTGATGAGGAAGGCGAACAGGCCCACGTAACCCATGAGCCACAAGGCGCTGGTGGGCGGCGCTTCGTACAGGCCGAGCTTGCCGAGCAGCTGGCGGATGAACGAGGGCGCGGCCTCCAGCGGCGGCTCCACCGCCGACGGCTGAGGCGCCGGGTGCAGGAACCAGCGGTAGAGCATGTGCCCCAGCGCGGCCACGGCCTGGAAACCCGCCAGCGTGGCGAAGGTCTCCATGGGCTGGCGCAGGTTCTGCGCCAGCGAGGCGCCGAAGACGGTCTGGCCCAGCAGCGCACCCAGCTGCGTTGTCACGCAGAAGCCGAAGAGCGCGAAGGTGGAGAGCGGGTGGGTGTGCAGGGCTGGCGTCCACAGCAGGTACAGCAGCATCGCGATCGACGAGGCGAACACGATGCAGGCCGAGCCGATGTTGACGGTCGAGAAATCGATCGCCATCTGCGCCGCCAGCGCCAGGGTGGCCAGGGCCATCAGGCTGAGCAGGATGAAGCGGGCATTGCTCACGGGGATACCTTCGCCCTGACGGGCTGCGGTGCGAGCGCCTTCGGGCGGCCGGGCGGCACTCATGTGGCCACCAGCTGCCGGTAGAGGCCGAGCGCGCGCTGGCCGTAGTCGCGCCAGCCGCCCAGGCGCTGCACGCGCTCGATGCAGGCCGCCGCCATGCGCTCGCGCAGGCCGGTCTCGTCGGCCAGCCGCTGGAAGCGGTCGGTCAGCGCCGCCGCGTCGCGGATCGGGACGATGAAGCCCTCCTGCCCGTCGTCGAACAGGTCGCGCGCGCCGGTGTGCTCGCTGGCGATCACGGGGCAGCCGCAGGCCATGGCCTGGGCGAGCACCATGCCGAAGCCGTCCTGCACGCTGGGCAGCACCAGGGCGTGGCTGCGGCTCATGAGGTGCTTGAGCTCGGTCTGCGGCACATGGCCCAGCACCTCGATGCCGGGGGACCACAGGCCCTTGGCGCTCAGGTGCGCGATCAGCTCGGGCGAGGGCGTGCCCGCGATCTTCAAAGACTTGGCCGGGTGCTTGAGCGCCCGGTAGGCCTGCAGCAGGTAGGGCACGCCCTTCTGCAGGCTCATGCCGCCGACGAAGAGCAGGTCGAAGCGCCGCGCGTCGGGGTCGCCCGAGCGCGCGAAGCGCGCCAGGTCCACGCCGTAGGGCAGGCGCTGCACCTTGTGCGGCGGCACGCCCTGGCGCACGAAGGATTGCCACGCGAAGGCCGAGGGCACGGTGATGCAGTCGGCCTGCGCGTACTCGGCTTCCTCGCGCTCCACGTTGCGCGGATCGACGCCCTCGAAGGGCAGGCCCCACTCGCGGTGCTCTTCGCGCAGCAGATCGTCCTGCGCGCGGATGTGGGCCGAGCCCCGGTCGCACACGTAGCGCCCGCCCTGGCGCTGCTGGCGCCGGCCGGCCGCGAGCGAGCTGCCCGACAGGCCCACGTACACATCGCAGGCGGGCAGCGCGGCGGCCGCCCAGGCGGTGAAGGTGGTGGCCACCAGGTGTTCCTGGGCCCGCGTCCAGTGGCGCGGCAGGCGCTGCTGCCACGGGTTGGCCATGTAGGGCGCCATGAACCAGGGAAAGGTGCGGATCAGCGCCGCGGGCAATTGCTCGTGGCGCAGCTTGAAGCGCGGGTAACCGGTGAGGATGCCGGCGAGCGCGCCCTGCGCGTGCAGCTCGCGCGCGAGGTCGAAGGTGTGGAACTTGCCCGGCACCGAGAGCGCGACCTTCATGGCGTCACCCCTTGCTCGCGCGGCGCGGCGGCGGGTGCCGCGACCGCGCACCCGGCCAGCCGCAGGCAGATGCCCGTCAGCAGCGCTTCGCTGGCCAGCATGGCGGCCGCCGCCCCGGTGAGGCCCATCGGCCCGCTCAGGAGCCAGGCCATGGCCACGCACAGCGCGCTGGCCAGCAGCGACCAGAGGGCGAGCGGGCCGTGCCGGTTGATGGACATGAGCAGCACGCGCGGCACATGGCACAGGCCGGCCACCGCCGCGTAGGCCATGAGCAGGCCGAACACCCCCGGGTCGAAGCCGATTTCGCCATGCGTCCAGGCGCGCAGCAGCCAGGGCGCGAGCACGAACAGCGCGGCGCTCAGCAGCAGCGACTGCGCCACGCCCCACCCGGCGCTGCGCCAGGCCAGCTGCCGCAGGCTGGCCAGCGCGCCCTGGCCGAAGAGGCGCGCGAACTCGGGCCACAGGGCGTGGCTCAGGATCGCCGTGGCCTGCACGGCGGTGCGCGCCAGCGTGCGGTAGGTGTTGAGCACGGCCACGGCCACCGGGCCGAGCAGGGCGCCCACCAGCAGCGTCACGCCCTGCAGGCTCAGGGCGTTGGCGAGCGGAAAGGCCATGAACGCGGCGGCCGGCCGGACCATGCGGCGCAGCTCGCCCGGCGCGGCGTGCGCCAGTCCCCAGCTCAGACCGTGCGCACCGTGGCGCGCGACGTGCATGGCCAGCAGCGTGCCGGCCACGCGGCACAGCAGGCCGCCCACGGCCACGGCGGCGAAGCTGCCCCAGAGCAGCAGGCCCAGCATCCAGCCTGCCCATTCGGCCAGGCGCGTGGCGTTGCCCAGCAGGGTGCCCTGGGCGTAGCGGTGCGTGGCCTTGAAGAGCTGTTCCGACAGGCCGCCCAGGAACGAGACCAGCACGCCGGCCACCAGGGCCATCAGGGCCAGTCGCTGGTCGGTGGTGGCGTCGGCCGGCCAGGCGGACCACCAGATGCCGGGCAGCACCAGCAGCGCGAGCGCGCCGCAGACGCAGAGCACGAAGCCCTGCGCGCTCTGGAACACGCGGTTGGCCAGCGGGGCCTGGCCCGCGCCCATGGCCATGGTCATGCGGTTGCCGGCGGCGGTCACCATGCCCACGTCGGCCATCGACAGGTAGGCGGGCAGGGCGCTGAGCATCAGCCAGACGCCGTAGGTGCGCGTGTCCCACACCGCGAGGAACAGCGGCAGCGAGGCGAGCTGGGTGCCGATGGTGATGGCCATGCCCACCGAGTTGGCGCCCATGCCGGCGGCCACGCGCTGGAGCAGGCCGCGGCTCACGTCGTGGGCTCCGGCACCGGCTCGGTTTCGATCTGGTCGACCGCCGTCAGCAGCGAGCGCATCAGGGTTTGATTGCGGTGCGGGCCGAGCCGGTGGCGGCGCTGCCCTGCGAGCGCGATGCGCTGGCGCCGGTCTTCGTCGGCCAGGGCCTCGCGGCACACCGCCGCGCATTCCTCCGCGTCCGACCAGAACAGGGCTTCCTCGCCCTCGGTGTACATGGCCGTGTGCTCGGGCGTGCGCTCGGCGCACAGCAGGCTGCCCAGCGCCGGGATCTCCAGCGAGCGGGTGGTGTGCAGGTCGCGGTTCTCGCGCGAGAGCAGCCCCAGGTTCAGCTGCGCGCACTGGATCGCCTTGGCGTAGTGGTCGCCGCCGATGGCGCCACCGGCCCAGTGCGGCTTGAGTTCGGCCCATTCGGGCGCCTTGTGCCAGTTCGGGCCACGGATGGTCAGCGGCACGCCTCGGCGGATGAGGTCGAGCAGGAAGGGGCCGCGCTCGGGAAACCAGGTGCCCAGGAACAGCACCTGCGAGCGCCAGGCCTGCCGGTCCGCCTCGCTCAAGGGGCGGGGCGCGTGGGTCACTTCGTCCGCGCAGTGGTGCACGCGCAGCACGCGCCGCGCGCCCAGGGCCTTCACCTCGGGCACATTGGTCTCGCGCAGCACCGCCACCAGGTCGTAGTGCGGCACGGCCTGCCGGTAGGCGGCGAAGCGGGCGCCGTCGCGCGGGCCGGTGGGGTCGTCGTTGTTGTAGTTGATGACGTGCCGCGCATGCCGGCGCAGCAGCTCGATCACCGGCGGGGTGATCCATTCGCCGCAGTCCACGTGGCACAGGTGGTAGCGCTTGAAGCCCAGGCGGGCCTGCAGCGCGCGCTGCGCCCAGGGCGAAAACCAGTGCCCGCCCATGCGCCAGGTCCAGCGGTCCACCCAGACCGTGGCGGGCAGCAGCTCGCGCGGGTCGATGTGCTCGACCGTGCAGCCGATGCGGCGCAGCGCGTTCGCGCGGTCCAGGCAGGTCCCGCTCTTCTGGCCCAGGTAGAGCACGGAGGGCATGAGGGCATTCATGCGGCGCGCGCCACGGCGCGGGCGAAGTCGGCACCGGCCAGCGCGCGGCGCAGGCCTTGCTCCAGCGGGACGCTGGCGGTGAAGCCCAGCGACTGCAGGCGCGAGACGTCCATCAGCTTGCGCGGCGTGCCGTCGGGCTTGCCGGTGTCGTACACCACGTCGCCCTGGTAGCCCACCACCTGCTGGATGGTCTGGGCCAGCTCGCGGATGCTCAGGTCGTGGCCGACGCCGATGTTGATGAGCGGCGGCTCGAAGCGGCCGGTGGCGGCCTCGTCGCTGCCCAGCAGGCCCTGGAACGGGGCCTCGGGCAGCTTCATCAGGAACAGGCAGGCCGCGGCCATGTCGTCGCTGTACATGAACTCGCGGCGCGGCGTGCCGCTGCCCCAGACTGTCACCTGGGGCGCGCCGCGCACGCGCGCCTCGTGGAACTTGCGCAGCAGCGCCGGGATGACGTGGCTGGTGTCGAGGTCGTAGTTGTCGCCGATGCCGTACAGGTTGGTCGGCATCGCCGCCAGGAAGCGGGTGCCGTGCTGGCGGTTGTGGCTCCAGCACATCTCGATGCCCGCGATCTTGGCCAGCGCGTAAGGCCGGTTGGTGGCCTCCAGCGGGCCGCTGAGCAGGTCACTCTCCTTCATCGGCTGCGGCGCCAGGCGCGGGTAGATGCAGCTCGACCCCAGGAACAGCAGGCGCTGCACGCCGGCGCGCCAGGCTTCGTGGATCACGTGGGTCTGGATCAGCAGGTTGTCGCGGATGAAGTCGGCCGGCTGTTGCTGGTTGGCCAGGATGCCGCCCACGCGGGCCGCCGCGAGAAAGACGTACTCGGGCTTTTCGCGCGCGAAGAAGTCGGCGGTGGCGGCTGCGTTCGTCAGGTCCAGCTCGGCGTGCGTGCGCAGCAGCAGCCGGTGGTAGCCGGCCGCGCGCAGCTGGCGCACGATGGCCGAACCGACCAGGCCCAGGTGGCCGGCGACGTAGATGCGTGCATCGTGGCGCATGGGATGCTCACTCCTGGTAGTCGAAGGCGGGGAAGCCGGCCAGCCGGACCATGGCGTCGCGCCGCGCCAGGCGGTGGTCGGCCTGCACCATCTCGCTCACCAGCTCGGGCAGGGTGATCTTCGGCGTCCAGCCCAGGCGCGTGCGTGCCTTGCTGGCGTCGCCCAGCAGGGTCTCCACTTCGGTCGGCCGGTAGTAGCGCGGGTCCACGCGCACCACCACGTCGCCCACCGAGCAGTGCAGGTCGGGTCGTTGAACGGACGCGACCACACCGGCCTCGTCGCTGCCTTCGCCCACCCAGTCCAGGGTGAAGCCCAGTTCCCGGGCGGCCATTTCCACGAACTGGCGCACGCTGTACTGCACGCCGGTGGCGATCACGAAGTCCTCGGGCTTGTCCTGTTGCAGCATCAGCCACTGCATCTCGACGTAGTCGCGCGCATGGCCCCAGTCGCGCAGCGCACTGAGGTTGCCCAGGTACAGGCAGTCCTGAAGGCCGAGCGCGATGCGAGCGACCGCGCGCGTGATCTTGCGCGTGACGAAGGTCTCGCCGCGCACCGGGCTCTCGTGGTTGAACAGGATGCCGTTGCAGGCGTACATGCCGTAGGCCTCGCGGTAGTTCACCGTGATCCAGTAGGCGTAGAGCTTGGCCACCGCGTAGGGGCTGCGCGGGTAGAAGGGTGTGGTTTCCTTCTGCGGGGTTTCCTGCACCAGGCCGTAGAGTTCGCTGGTGGAGGCCTGGTAGAAGCGGCAGTGCTTCTCCATGCCGAGCAGGCGGACCGCTTCGAGCAGGCGCAGCGTGCCGACGGCGTCGACGTCGGCGGTGTACTCCGGGCTCTCGAAGCTCACCGCCACGTGGCTCATGGCGCCGAGGTTGTAGATCTCGTCGGGCCGCACCTGGCCGACGATGCGGATCAGGTTGCTGCTGTCGCTCAGGTCGCCATAGTGCAGCACCAGGCGGCGGCCGGATTCGTGCGGGTCCTGGTAGAGGTGGTCGATGCGGTCGGTGTTGAACGACGAGGAACGGCGCTTGATGCCGTGCACCTCGTAGCCCTTCTGGAGCAGCAGGTCGGCGAGGTAGGCACCGTCCTGGCCGGTGATGCCCGTGATGAGCGCGGTTTTTTTCTTCATGGGGCGGGCGCGGTGGAGGCGAGGGTGGCGGGGTCGACGCCGGAGAAACGGGCGCGGTGTTCGGCGGGCAGGGCGGCCACCAGGTCGGCCGCGAAGCGGGCCTGCATGCCGTGGGCCCGCGCGCTGTCGCGGTCGATGGAGGAGACCCGCACCAGCATGCCGTCGGGCACGCGGCCGCCCAGGCCGTAGCGCATCTCGGTCAGTTTCTTGTCGATGCCGGTGGTGGTGACGTGGTCGCCGACCACGGTCCAGTAGGTCACGGGCTCGTGGCGGTTGCCCAGGTGCGTCAGCAGGCGGGTGGCCGCGATCGAGCGGCCGTGCAGCTGCAGCGGCGCGCGCTCGATGCGCTCCAGCTTGAAGCCCTGCGCCGGGTAGCACACCTCGGGTTTGTGCAGCTGCAGGTTGTCGCTCTGGTCGTTGCCGTAGGCGATCGACAGCATGATGCGGTAGCCGTCGGCGTGGATGTAGTTGCGCGTGAGCGTCTGGGTGTAGATGGCGTCGATGGTGGCCTGCTGCTCGGGGTCGATGATCTGCACCGCCACGTTGGGCTGCTCGCGCCAGCCGCCGAACTCGGTGGGCACCATCGTGGCCAGGGCGATCGTGGGCCGCTCGTCGGCCAGGCGGGCGGTGGGGCGCATGGCGTAGGCGAGCGCGGCCGAGGCCAGCATCAGCGCCATGAGCACGAGGTTCTTGAAAGGGAAGGCCATGGCGTCAGGCTTTCTGCAGGCTGGGGTTGTGCCGCTGGCGCAGGCGTTCGACCGCCTGCAGCGCGCTGTCGAAGGCGATGATCATCAGCAAGGCGCTGAGGAACAGCACCATGCCGGCAAAGCCGTGCAGGAAACCCTGGCCGGCCTCGTTGCCGAAGTGGTAGGTGATCAGGCTGAGCGCCATCACGCGGATCACGTTGGCAGTGAACGAGATCGGCACGATCAGGACGGCCAGCGCGACGTTGCGGAACAGCGAGTCGCGCCGCACCAGGTTGAGGTAGAGCAGGCCCAGGGCTTCGAGCGTGAGCAGGGTGTGCAGGCCGGCGCAGGCATCGGCGACCAGCAGCATGTACTGGCCGATCTGCAGGATCACGCCGTTGCGGCCGATGGGGTAGCCCAGCGCGTAGAGCACGTTCTCGGCCACGTAGGACACCATCATCTTCATCGGCATGGTCACCAGGTCGACCACCTGCGAGGGCAGGGGCACCATGAACAGCATGAAGAAGAGCGCGAACCACTGGGCCTTGAGGCCCGCCGTGCCGCGCGTCAGCAGGATCACGCCGGCCAGCAGCCAGATCACCGAGCCGACCTCGAGGATGCCCATGCCCTGCGAACGGCCCAGCGCGTAGAACATCAGCGCAACCACCACCAGCGGCCAGCCCCAGGCGCTGGTCTTCTGGCCCAACGCAGCGGCCTCCATGGCCCCCCAGTTGCGGTGCATCAGCCACAGCGCGATCGCCAGCACGATGGGGCCGTGGAACTGATCGTCCTGTGCCCAGATCCCAGTGAAGAGGTCGTAGAGGGTGGGCACGTAGAGCACCGCCAGCCCGACCATAATCGGCAACCAGGGCAGAAGGCGCGCCACCATCGGCGCGGCGCCCGTCTCAATCGAAGGTGTGGTGGTGCTCATGGGTTTCTCACTTCGGCGCGTGCAGCGCTTGGCGCGTGGTCTGGCGGTTCTGCTGGCACTGGCGGTGCCGCTGGCCTTGTGGATCGGTGGCGCCCAGCCCTTCGCGGTGGGCCTGGTGCCAGCCCCGTGGGACAAGCTCGCCCACATGACCGTCTACGCCGTGCTGTCGTGCGCGATCGGCTTCGCCAGCGGCCGTCGCGGGGTGTCGGCCATGCTCATCGGTTTCACGGGTGCGTTGCTCGTGGGCGTGCTCGACGAGGCCAGCCAGATGCGCCTGCCCGGGCGCAGCGCCGACATCGACGACCTGGTGGCCGATGCGGTGGGCGCGGCGCTGGGCACCACGGTGCTCGCGGTGCGCATTCGCCTGCGGGAGTGGGTGGCGTCGCATACGGCTCAGTAATGGTTGAGCACCGAGCCCACCAGGGCCACGCCGGTGTCCTGCAGGCGCCGTGAGAGATCGCCCAGGCCGCCGAGCGGGCTGCGGTGGCGGCGCGCCACCAGCAGGGCCGCGCCGGTGCGCGCGGCGATGATCTCGGCGTCGGCGAAGCGCTCGCTGGCGGGGGTGTCGATCAGCACCACGTCGTGGTTCTGACTCACCTGCTGCAGCAGCGCGCCGAAGCTGGGCATGCCCACCAGCTCCTGCGGGTTCGGCGGCGCGGCGCCGGCCGGCAGCACGCGCAGGCCGGGCAGGCCCGGCACCGATTCGATCACTTCCAGCCCGGCGCGCCCGGCCAGGATGCCGGCCAGGCCCGGGCTGTGACCGGTGGTGTGGAACATCTTGGCCTGGTGCGGCTCGCGCAGGTTGGCGTCGATCAGCAGCGTGCGCTGGCCCTGCTGCGAGAACACCACCGCCAGGTTGGCCGCGATGAAGCTGCGGCCGTCGCGCGGGCGCTGGCTCACCACGGTGAGCAGGCGGCGGCGCCGGTCGTCGTTGAACCAGCGCAGCATGAGCTGGCCGCGCAGCGCGCGCATTTCTTCCGAGGCGCGTGAGAACGGCTTGAATGCCGTGACCAGCTCGCGGCTGAGCGGCGCGTCCTCGTCCTGCAGGTAGCCGTAGTTGAACTGGGTCGAGAGCGCGGCGTCGAGGTCGGCCCGGTCGAGCAGCTTGAGCGCGATGGCGGCTTCGCCGAAGGGCTCGTCGTGGCTGGCCTGGCGGGCGACCACGCGCTCCACGTCGGCCGGCAGCAGCAGGCCGCGCGCGACCAGGATGTCGCCGATGGCGCCTTGCGGCTTGAAGTCCATCGGGGCGTTCATGCGCGGGCTCCGGCGGTGGGTTTCATCATGCCGCCGGCCGGGCCGATGCTGCCCAGCAGCACCACGTCGCGCAGGGCGCGCAGGTCGTCGGCCGAGCGCACCCGGCGGTTGGCGAATTCGAGCGCCAGGGCCAGCATCACGCCGAGCAGGCCACCGAGGAACATGGCGATCGCGATGTTGAGCTTGACGCGCGGGCCCGAGGGGAAGGTGGGTGCGATCGCGGGGTTGAGCACCGCGATGTTGGTCTGGCTGGTCTGGCTCTCGATGCTGCTTTGCGAGGCGCGCAGGCTCACCGACTCGAACACGCGCTGGGCCGACTCGATGTCGCGCCGCAGCACCGCGATCTGGTCGCGCTGCTTGTTGAGTTCGAGCACGCGGTCCTTCTGCTGGTTCAGGGCCGCCTGCAGCTGGGCCTCGCGCTGGCGGTTCACCTGGTAGGTGGTGGTGATGGCGCTGGTGATCTGGCGCGTCTCGGCATCGAGCTGGGCCCTGAGCGTGGCGAGTTCCGATTCGTAGCGCAGCGTCTGCGGGTGGTTCTTGCCCAGGTTCACGCCGGTCTCGGTCAGGCGCGCTTCGAGCCGCGCGATGTCGCCCTTGAGGCCGTTGACCAGCGGGCTCTGCATGACCTCGGCCACGGTGTCGGCGTCGCTGCGCTGGCGTTTGCTCTGGCTGTCGGTGGTGGCGGCCTGGATCGAGGTGAGCTGGCTGCTGGTCTCGTTGAGCTTGGCGGTCTCGAAGTCCAGGCGCTCGTCGGTGGAGGTGATGCCGTTGATCTGCTGGAAGTCCGATAGCGCCTTCTGCGCGATCTCCAGCCGATCGCGGGCGGCCTTGGTCTGTTCGTCGAAGAAGCCGGCGTAGCTGCGCGCGGGGTCCACGCGCAGTTCCAGGTTGACCTCCACATAGGCGCGCGCGAAGGCATTGGCCACCAGCGCCGCGAAGTTGGGGTCGGCGCCCATGTACTCGATGCTGATCACGTTGCTCTCGCGCGAGGGCTTCACGTCCAGGTTGCGCTGCAGCAGGGCGGAGAGCCAGTCGGTGATCTGGCCCCGGCCTTCGGTGGCTTCACGCCATTGCGATTGCACCGCCGCGCTGCTGTCCAGGCGCAGCGCGCTGACCACGCGCTTGGCCACGCGATCGCTCTTGATGATGTCGACCTGGGTGGCCATGTAGCCGGGCGCCATCAGGCCGGCCAGCGTCTGGCCGCTCACCGGGTCGGGCGATTTCACGTCCAGCACCACGGCCGCGGTGGCGGTGTACTGCTTGGCGGCCGTCAGGGTGAGGGCGGCGGTGCCCGCCACCACCACCATGAAGGTGAGGAAGACCACGAGCCAGCGCGCGCGCAGCACGGTGAGGAGTTGTTGGGGCGTCATGGGGTTCGCTCAGAACAGGCTCTCGCGCACGTAGAGCACGTCGTTGGACCGGACCAGGTCGTTCATCTCGGGCGAGAGCGTCTGCACGCTGCCGTCGTCCTGCGGGCGGTGCAGCTCCAGGCGGCTGCGCGAGCCGCGCGCGGTCGGGCCGCCGGCCTGCGCGAGCGCTTGCATCACCGTCATGCCGCGTTCGATGCGGAACGAACCCGGGCGCTGGGCCTCGCCATACACGTAGAACACCGGCGCGCGGTGCACGTAGATCACGTCGCCGCTGCTCAGTACGATGTCGTCCGCGCGGTTCTCGCGCAGGAAGAGCGAGGGCAGGTCGATGGTCTTGCGAAAGGCCTGGCCGTCGCGCTGGCCGGTGACGATGACCACGTCGTCGCCGCCGGGCGTGGTGCCGCCGGCGTTGGCGAGCATGTCGCTCAGCCGGGTGCCGGCGGTCTCGAGCGGAAAGCGGCCGGGCCGGCCGACCTGGCCGAGCACCGAGACCTGGCTGCCGCGGATCTGCGTGAGCAGCAGCGTGACCTGCGGGTTCTGCAGGAAACCGCCGCTCTGCAGCGCATCGGCGATCTTCTTTTCGGCCGCGCTCACCGACAGGCCGCCCAGGCGCACCATGCCGATGAGGGGAAAGGAGATCGTGCCGCTTTCGGTGATGCGCGTCTCCAGCGCGAGGTCCGGGTTCTGGAACACCTGGACGCGCACCGTGTCGCCGGCCGCCAGCGGGTAGTCGACCGGGCCGGTCTGGGCCTGCGCCGCGGCGCCGAAGAAGGCGGCCACGGCCAGCAGGCCGGCACGGAGCAGCGCGCGCGTGCTCACTTCAGACCTTGCAGGCCGCGTTCGATGGCGCCCTGGTCCTGGCTGGCCGGCGGCGCCACCTTGTCGTCGGCGGACAGCGGCGTGGTGAGCGCGGGGCCGGTCACGGCGGCCGTGTCGGGCTTGTCGGCGGCCGGGGTGGCGCGGGCGCCCGCCTCGAAGCCGCCCAGGTAGGTGATGGTGGTGGCTTCGCGCAGGCGCTTGAATTCGCTGGTGACCAGCTCGGTGGAGCGCCGGTTGCTCAGGAACTTCTCGATGCCCGGCGTGGCCGCGGCCTCACCCACCGGGATCTGCTGCGACGAGGCCACGCGCAGGAAAGTGGCGGCGTCGCCGTTCTTCACCACCAGGCTCTGGCCGTCCTTGAGCGCGTGCAGGCGCGGCAGCAGCTCCAGCGGCACCTGCTCGGCCGTGCGGGTGGCGCTGCCGCCGCCGAACTGCACGTTGCGCGTGCGCAGCATGCTGGCCACTTCGTCGATGGGCCGGGCCTGGGTGGCCATGCTGGTCAAGTCTTTCAGCACCTCGGTGGCCAGGGGCACGCGGATTTCCTGCAGGTTGAACACCCGGCGTTCCGCGAACAGGGCCGGGTGGGTGTCGTAGTAGCCCTTCACCTCTTCGGGCGTGGGCTTGGGCATGGCGCCGGTGACCTGCTGCAGGTAGGCGCGCGCCAGCACCTCGCGGCGCGCGGCTTCGAGCTGGGCCACCACCTCGGGCGAGCGGTGCAGCTTGTTCTCGGTCGCCTGGTCCACGGCCAGCTGCTGGTCGATCAGGCGCTCCAGCACCTGCTGGCTCGCCGCCTGAACGGCATCCTTGGACGCGTTCGGCATCGGCGTGCGGGCCAGCACCTGGTTGATCTGGTGCACGGAGATCTCGTTGGAGCCGACCTTGGCGGCCACCTGCGTGGCCTGCGTGCCTTCGTCCTTGGCGCCGCAGGCGCTCAAGGCCAGCGTGAGCAGCGCGGCGAGCACGGTCGCGCGGGGGACGGCGGAAAGGGGGGATCTGCGGGTGGTCATGGCCTGGGCCTTGAAGAAAAGGGGTAAGGCG